>JBCBLJ010000475.1:0-6554 GCA_038520195.1 Planctomycetota bacterium | reverse complement strand
CTTCCAACCGGGATTGGTGTTGTAGCTGATGTAGGCGACGCCATTGGGTGATAGCCAATCGTGCGAGATCCGCAAGATCGCCTTCTGCACCGACGGCGGCACCCACGAATAGACGCCGTGCGTGATAATGAAATCGAAAGGCGTCGGTGGCGACTCCACCGTCTCCAAGTCTGCCGTGCGAAGTTCAATGTTCTCCAGCCCGAGTGTCTCGATTCTCTCGACCCCTTGCTCGATTTGCCGCGATGAGGCATCAATGCCCACGAAGGTTGCCGACGGAAACATCTCCGCCATCGGAATGAGGTTTCCGCCCGACGCGCAACCCAACTCCAACACACGCATCTGATCTAATCGTGGCGGCTCGATTCCCATCAAACGCGCGATCGTCGACAATCGATTGGGGTGCGAATTGGCATACGGCCAACTCGCGTAGGGCACGCGATCGTAACTGGTCGCTACCGAGTCGCCTTCACGTTCCGTTGACATTCCGACGAATACCCCGCCGCTGATGCGCGTTGTCCTGACCATTCAAAACGAGAACGCCAAACGCTGGATCCGCGATGGCCAACAGCTGTCACTCGGCCGAACCGAGCGGGCCGACTGGATCATTAATCATCCGACAGTCTCGTCGCTGCATTGTACCGTTCACTGCGACGGACACGATGTGTGGGTGGAGGACCACCGAAGCACCAATGGCACGCTCATCGGCGGCCAACGCATCGAACGAAGCAAGCTTGCCGATGGCCAAGTCCTAAAGGTCGGCCAGGTCGACGTCGCGATCGAGATCCAAGCGGCATCACCCACGGGTGTGCCGCCGGCGACCGACTCGCAGATCGCGCCGTCGAGCGACGAGGTGCGGACGGACGTTGCGAACACGAGGGACACTGCGAACCGGGAAGAGCAGTCGACGGTGCCGCTCCAAGCGATGCCCCCAAACTCGGAGCCACCGGTGACGCCTGCCGGCCCCGGCCGAACGACGCGGTCCATCAGCAAGCGGATTCATCTCATCATTCGCCCGCCGCACGGCTCGCAGCGGAGAATCACACTGCTCGCCGGTCAGCAAATCACGCTCGGTAAAAGCGAGTGGGCCGACGTGCCGGTCGGCGAAGACGATGCCCTCGCGCCGCGCCACCTCGATGTTCGTTATTTCGGAGGGAAGTGCCAAGTCTCCGTCCTGGTCGAGGACAACTCGGTCTTCATCGGCGATCGTCCCTTGCAAAGCGGTGACACCGTTGAGCCAGGCGAAATCATCCGCGTCGCGAAAACGTTTGTGGAGTTTCGTCCCATCGATGCCGCGTTCACGACCGAATTGGCGACGGTCGGACACCTCCGGCTATCGGAAGGCCACCTGCTTTCGGCGCCCGTCGACGTGGTCGCACCACAGGACTCGGCACAATTGAGCGCGCACTTTGATCTCGCTCATCAAATCCTCTGGCCACCACATAACATTTCGACTCTTCTGACGCGTCCGACACCGCTCATCGATTGGTGCGACCCGACCGAGTCCCCGATCGTGCAAACAAAATCGGACGACTTGATCGCACCATCACTGCTGTTCGCGCCGCGCTCGGATCTGGACTCCGCTGTCGACACACTCCGTTTCGTCGCTCGCGGACAAGCCGGCGAACACTCCGTCGCGATCCCGAAGTGGTCTTGGATCGCGGCGCCGCTGAAGGAACTGCCCGCTCTTTGGGCGACGTGTCCCGAAAAGACACGACGGACGCTGTTGTCGCAGTTGAAGTTTCTGATGCTCCTTGAAGAACACCGATGGTGGTTGCTCGGAGATGATCCCTGGCTCGCCACGCTGCGACTTCCGAACATCGATGTGGTCCCGGTGTCATCCATCGAGGAAATGACGTAACGGAGACTCAGCCTTTCGCACCCGGGCCATGGCCCCAGTTATCCGTCGTGATGATTTTCTTACGGACAATCCGCAAGGCGTCGAGCGTCCCTGTCCGCATACCGGGAAGATAAAGCTGCGTGATGTCCGGCCAACCGGCGAGCGTCACCTTCATCCCATTCGGCAACACGTCGTGATACTGGGTCTTGCCGAGGCCGCTGTAGCAAAGGATATCCTCTTCGACATACGCTTTGACCGAGACGTCCATCAGACTCCAGGATGGCTGAACCGCAAGTGCGGAGCGTGCGACCGTCCCGAAACCCAAGTTGCCCGATTGGTAGCGCACGAGCACGCGATGATAATCCCGCTCGCGAACCCACCACGCGCCCTTGGCCCACGTCGAAGAATCGGTCGGCTTGTCGCGACCAAGATGCCTCGTGCTGGCGAACCGAAAGATCGCTTCACCGGCCGCGAGCGTGCAGATTTCGGGTCGAACAATACCGTCGGAGGCTCTGTCCCATTCAGCCTTCGTCGTCGCCAAATCGGCGTTGACTGTCATTGCGATCACTCGTTGGTCGAGGAGGAAACTACCTCTTGTTCTCGTCCCTTCTCGCGAGGAGTTTCGTGAACGCGGAGAAGAATCTCGAATTTTCTCGGTTCGGCTCGAGACGTTTACGAAGTGGCCGATCCATCACGAGAGAGCAGTCGCTTAAACAATCGCCCTAACCCCTTAGGGGCGGGTGTCTTGGAGTCCGACGGCTCCACCGATGTCTGCAAAAACTGCTTCCGATAGTCTTCCTCGGCGAAGTCCCAGCCAACATCGTGACCGGCCTTCTCGCTCAGAAAGTATTTGTGCTTCTCGATCTCCGATCGCAGTTCAGGCGACGGAGTTGCTTCGGCAATGCTCATCGTCATGGTCTCCTAAGAAAAGATTGAATGGTCCCATTCTTAGGTTGCCGCCACCAGCGTCAAGTTCGCCCACGCACCGAACGCGGAAATCGGTCCGTAAAGCGAATCACGTTATCGTTCGTTCACCGTATCGACTGTTAACGTCGAAATGTTTGGCCTAGGGCTGGCCCGAGCGCAATCCCCAGAGCGATCCCGATCCCGAGATTGTCGAACGCGACGCCAAGAGATGTGCCAAGCGCGATCCCGATCGACATTCCCATCGCTAAGTCTTCCGATTCGGATCCTTCAGGGGCGTTCCCGCATTTTCCGACCGTCTGCTCCGCATTCAACTCTTCATTCGCCTCGTTCGCCATGCTGATTGTTCCCTGAATGAGACTCGACCCTTGGTCTCTCGGCCCAAGTCGGATCGCATCGGGGCGCGTCGAGGCGAAATGCCATCAAACCGATGACGATGCGGCCCACGGCAATCGGCAAACACCCCATTGGCCGTTGTTCTCATCGACGGCCACTTCGATCCAGTCGAGTGCGTCGCCGAGTTGCGGCTTGGTCTTTTCACGTACCCGCTCGGCAATCACTCGCGCCATTTCTTCCGCCGTGGTGTTGATCACCGGAAGCAACACACAATCCTCGTTCGGAAAAACCCAGCGACGGTCTCGAAAAGTGGCCGTCGTCTCACGTTCGTCGCTCGTGACCTTGATCTCGGCATGATCGGTTGGCAGAACGACATGATGATCCAACTGGGCCGTCTGCTCCAACACCGCGTCTCGCAGCGCGATAAAGTCAACGACGTAGCGATTCTCGTCGAGCGGCCCTTCGACGCTCGCGCGAACCGCATAGTTGTGCCCATGCAAGCGCTCGCAGATGTCTCCCGCAAAGGTAATAAAGTGGGCTGCAGAAAAGACGAATTGCTCCTTCGTCACATCCACGCGAAACGTCGGTCGGCTCATTCAGTTGGTCTCGTGTGAGGGCGTGCGTTTTCCAAAGAGTAACGCGACGACAACCGGCAGAAAACATCCCGCCACGCAACCTGGACGACACCAAACAACGAAATCGATGGCAAGTCTCATGCGACCACTCCTGATCTTCTCTGTCTCAATTTCGCTAGGCCTCCTCCACCCCCCCTCACAAGCCGAGACCTGGCAAACGCTCCGGTACGCGGCCGCGCCGGTCGACAACCCGCTCAAGGGACTTGTGCCGTATCAGACCGATGTTCGAAGCCGTTTCCCGCACAGCCTCGAATTCAACTACCTGCCATACTCCGGAATCGTCAAAGGTTACGACGACTTCGATTGGTCGCGATTGGAAGTGATGCTCGATGACATCGCATCGCGCGGCCATCAGGCAGTGTTGCGGATCTTTCTCGAATACCCTGGCAAGCAAAACGTCATCCCGCAATTTCTGATCGACGACGGACTGACGGTACACAAGTACGTCAACACCAACACGCACCCGCTGCCACCGACCGACGTCGAAACGCCGGACTACGAAGACCCCAATCTGCGTCGCTCTTTAGAGCAGTTTCTCGCCGCGTTCGGTCGTGAATATGACGGCGACCCTCGAATCGGTTTCATCACCGCCGGCCTGCTTGGAACATGGGGTGAGTGGCACACGTACCCGCGCACCGAACTCTTCGCCAGCAAGACCGTGCAGCGTGAAGTCATGTCGGCGTATGAATCAGCTTTCAAAACCACTCCAATTTTGCTTCGCTACCCAGCAGGCAAAGATCACTACGCGACCGCAAAAAACGCTGACCGGGGCTTTGGTTACCACGATGATTCCTTCGCGTGGGCGACCCTGGAAACCGGCAAGAAAGGTGACGAATGGTTCTACATGACCGCGCTCCGCGATGCCGGCGCGAATGACAAATGGAAGCGATATCCCATTGGCGGCGAGATTCGCCCCGAAGCCTGGGGCAAGGTCTTTGACGAACAACCCGGCCTACCGGAGATCCAGGACTTCCGCACTTGCGTCAGAATCACTCACGCAACGTGGCTGATGGACAGTGGCATGTTCGCGACGCAGCAAACACCCCAACGCATCGAACGAGCCAAGGAGCAAGTCCGACGCATGGGCTATGAATTCCATTGTCCCCGTGTCCGAATCGAGAACCTCAACGATGGCAAACTCAACCTCGCGCTCGAGATCGAAAACCGAGGCGTCGCTCCCTTCTATTACGAGTGGAAAGCCCAGTGGGGATTGCTCCGCGATGGCAAAGTGATCAAGACATTCCCGGCTTCAGGTCGCCTCAAAGAGCTTTTACCGGATGACACGCCAAGACGCTGGAGCGATTCGCTGGACCTGTCACCGGTCGCGGGAGGCAACTACGTCATCGCGGTCAAAGTCCCCAACCCGATGCCCGGTGGCTTTTCGATGCGTTTCGCCAACGAAACACAAGATGCGGATGCCGTGGGTTGGCTTTCGCTAGGGAACGTGAACGTCGAATCAAGGTAGGAGAAAGATGGGTGGCAAACAAACAAGAGAGCGACGCCTTCCGTGGTTTCCAAATCCCTCACGACACCCGCTCGCATGCGTGAAGATTAGCGCTGATTAGTGTTCCCCTTTTCCCGTCCACCTTCCTTCTCCGCCATGCACCCACGCTTCCTTTTCGTGGTTTTGTGTATTTCGTGGTTCCCAAATCCCTCACGACTCCCAACTCGCATTGGTGGAGACTAGCGCCGATTAGTGTTCCCCTTGATTGCCCCTTCCCATCTCGCATCCTATCGATCTGTCGATCCAAGAGTCTCGCCGGGTCCAGTCAATCGCAACAAGACATACAACGCCGCCGCAATCAAGTCCGCGGTCGTCCCAGGATTGAGACGTCGGTCACTTTCGCCGTCTTCTCCACGCAAATAGGCATCGAATGCTTCGATGCGGTCGAGGTCGCCGATCGCCAACTTGGCCCGATTCTGCACCTGCTCGGCCAAGTCGACGCCGAACTTACGAGCGATCAAGGTGTCGGGAGAAACACTCAACAGTTCGAGATGTGCATCCGCGATCCCAGCAATCACGTCTCCGCGCCTCTCAATCTTCTGGCGAACCACCGGCACCACGTTGTCAAACAAATCGCGAAAACCGACACAGTAGTTCAACGCGATTCGATCACGTTGTCGAGCCGATTCCATCGCCGCCAAAAAACTCGACGGCGGTGTGTCGTTGACATCCATCGATTCGTCCGTGCCCATGCCGCCCGGTTTGGAAACGCTGATCGCGCGATAGAGTCTCGCGGTATCTGCTGTATCGAGACTCTCGAGGGTTCGGTCGACGGCCGCAACCCATGTTTCGACATCACCTCTCGCCTTAGGCTCACTCGTTTCCGCTTGGACGAGCGGCCCGAGCAACAGCAGGATGCCGAGGTTCACATTGGTTCCGATGGACTCCGCGACGAGTTCCGCGGCGGTCTTCACCGCACAGCTCATCTTTGCAGGAGACTCCTCGAACGCTACCGCCGAGACTTCTGCGGCGCGGACAAAATCGCCGTAGCAAAGATCCGCGAAACGCCGGGTCGGGTGCACGTTTCCGGCTTTCGGCGCGGTCGCCTCCAGAATGCACGCCCAACGCACCGCGTCGGGAACCTTGCGACACTGGCGACGAATCGGCTCAAGCGGATCGGTCACGCAAGCCATCCAAGAAGGATTTGATCGCAGCGAGCGTTTCCTCGGGCGCGTCCTCGATCACGTAGTGTCCGGCGTCAGGGATCTCGACCGTGGTCGCGTCGGGCCACGCAGCTTGAAACTTCCGTAGACAATCGGGGCGAAAGCACCAGTCCTTCATGCCCCAAACCAACAACGACGGCAAGTCCGCGAGTGAG
>JBCBLJ010000792.1:0-3898 GCA_038520195.1 Planctomycetota bacterium | reverse complement strand
CTGGGTTGTCGCCTCGCCGGTGAGTCTCCTTTGGTGGATTCCGCTGACCATGGTGCCGCAAGCTTGGATGGCACCGACGACGTTCGGCCCAGACGCTTCAATCGGTCTTCTGCCCCTTCCGAGTGTGCTGGCGTACTACGCGGTGTTCTTCTTCTTTGGCGCACTCTACTGGGACGCGCAGCACCAAACGCATGAGCTTGGCAAACGCTGGCACCTCAGTTTGCCGTTCGCCGCGTTCGTTCTGTTTCCAATCGGCCTCGATATCACGGCCGGTAGTTTCGGATGGACCGCTGGATGGGAAGGTGCCGCAAACAGAGCCATGCTCGGGAACCTTCTTCAAGCCGGTTTTGCGTGGCTGATGACGCTTGGTTTGATTGGGGCATTCCGTTCATTGCTCGCGGAAGAGAACAAGGGGCTCCGCTACCTTTCGGATGCGTCTTACTGGCTTTACTTGGCACACCTTCCGATTGTGATTCTTGCTCAGTGGGCTGTGCGAGACCTTTCCCTTCCGGCGTGGGTCAAGTTCTCCGGGATCACGATCCTGTGCTCGGGCGTCCTGCTGATGAGCTATCAGCTCGGCGTGCGATACACTTTCATTGGGACGATACTCAATGGAAAGCGATTTCGTCCGGGCCGGGGACTCGACGCAGACCGTGAATCGATCCGTATGGCCGCAGAACGAACAGGCGCGGCGGTGGATGACGTCCACTCGCACGAGGCGATGGAGCCGGTGTCACGCTAGCGCGCGGTTGGCGGTGCGTGACAAGGACGAAACGCTGGGGACGCGAGTGAGTTGAAGGCAAAAACGCGTTCCTTTCTGTGACTGCGAGCGCGCGATCGGAGCGCCAACGAGCCGCTCGCTAGCTAAAATATGGATGACGGACGGGAGGAAGCTTGGACTACGATCGGTGGGATTCATGGTGCAGAAACGAAAACTCCAATTGGGCATCCGCGACTTGTTAATGCTCACCGTCTTGATCGCGGTCTTTGCGCTGGGATACCGAGTGGGGCACGAGGAACACTTGAAGTCTTTGCAAAAAGGGTTTGCCAACTTTGACGAGTTGATGCAGCTCATCGAAGAAACGACGGTTCCCGAAACCTGGGAATCCTTGGGCGGCCCCGAATCCATGGAACCCTATCCTCGAAATCTGTCATTGGTCATTACGAGTGATATCGTGGTGCACGAGCAGGAGAATGAGCGGGGACTTGCACCATGAAGACCAAACCAGTCTTTCCGGTACTCGTATTTTTTCTCCTCGTTGTTGTTACGTACTTTGTTGGATTCAAACTCGGTGAAGATCAAGCACACCAACGAATCGCCGACGCATGGAATGGGTTCTTTGGTCAGCGAAGCGAGGCTGCGGAAAAGGCCGCGCTCAAGAACGACATTCAAGACTCATTCGGCCAAGACCCTTTCGGCCCGAGCACTAACACGGACCCTTTCACTGAGCGTGTCGCCCCGTTTTCAGGTGACGGTGATTCCGCCGAACGACTGGAGACTGGCTCGACCGAATAGCCGTCGAAGTGTCGAAGTCACGTAAGGGACAACCGGCCGAACAGAGTGAAATCACGGTCGAGCGAACTGCTGGAGACGTGGCGCGATGCGTTAGAGTCGGCGGCGTCGGCGAGAAACAACCTGAGCTCAGCTTGCTGTGAGGACATTACCAATCGATCAGCGCGTGAAGAGATTCTGGCATTGGAATTGGGTGGCTTCGCCAACACATGCCGTCCAGCGGCGATCAGACCGAGGATTGAATCAAGGTCCTCGATAGGTTCCACTCACCAATGCCAGAGACACCAGCGCCCAATATAGCCACCACAGCGAAAGCTGGGTGACACGAAAATGGACTTCGCACTCCGACGAAACCCGCTTAGCTACTTCAAGTGCAGGCGTTGCTAAGAACACAAAGACCGAGAAGATAAAGTTCACCGGATGAGCCCACGGCCCCCACTCGGTGCAAAGGGCAATCATCGGTAGAAAGGCGAAGCCAGTCGCGAGCATGCCAAGAGGTTCGCCGGTTGCCAACGTCGCGCTCAAGAGGGGCGGCAAGAAATGGAAACGGAAACGAAGCCATTTCATGCCATTCGTCGTACGGCCGGAACGCGTCGTCGCAGGATGTTCCTGGGGAGACCGATAAGGATTGGCAGCGATGTTTAGCCGTTCGATTTCATTCGGGGAACGAAGTGCGACCGATCCGAATACTCTGGTAACGGAATAGATCGACCGTTAGGTCGGTCGCCGACTCCACGTGCGACGTAACGATGTCATTAGAATCGCCCGGTGGTGCGGATGCGAGCGATTGCCGTGACGGTCGTCCACGATGCTCACCAAGACCCGTAAGTGGAAGCGATTGCATCGCGGGCTTCGGACGGGGCAGGCAAACCTCAAGACATGAGCCAAAGTGAAATGAAGATCACGGTGGGGGCGAGTGCAAACGAACCGGCAAGCTGAAATCGCATGGTGTTGCTGTCGGAACTTTTTGTGTTGCTGTCGGAACTTTGATTCGGCGAGTTCTCTCGATGTCCTCCATACGCAGAAACGGCTCCGGCAACTCCGCTCACGAGGGTTGCAGGCAGCAATAGCGGCCCGTACCAAGGATCGGAGCCAATCTTCAGGTTTTCGATTGCCACACGCAGGAGCTGCCCGAACAGAAACCAACTCAACAGACCCAGGCAGATCGAGGCGAACAGATAGAGGAAGGGATGTCGCAGTCTTACTGCCGAAGCTTGACGTTCCATTTCCGTTTCCGCTTGTTGACGGAACAAGAAGCCGTCGTCCGGCCCTCGCGGTCTGACACTCAGTCTTCTTCGCTGGCGCCTGTGCAAGAGTTCAGCGTGGTCTCCCGCGGAGATCGGATGAATGTGGGCGATGGGTCGCTACGATCGGCACGGCAACCGCGCTTTTGCCGAATTCCCCGCCGGCAGCGGTTGAACGGGATGCGGGTGTGATTAGCGTGCGTTGGTGGGGGGTAATCTCTCAAATCCCGTCTCTGTGAGTTCCACATCATGAAACGCATGCTCCTTGCTTTGGCGATGTTGGCCGGTTGCGCTTTCGGTTGTTCTTCGACCGCGTCAGCCAATCATCCATCGGCATATCCGTTTTTCCCGTTCGGTTTCTACCAGCCCTACGGAGCGCGATTCGGCACGTCGATACAGACGCCGCCCTATTTCGCGACCAATCCACCGGTTTACTACGGTGCTCGCCACGCCCGTCCGTACGGGATGAGTCCGTTCGCGGCACCGCCGATGGTCAGTGCCCCCAACAGTTATCGCGGACGCCTGCGAACAGGCTTTGATGAGCCAGTCTTGCCCCCGGCGCCCGTCGAACAGCCCGCGGTTTGCCACCCATGCATGGCTCGTACGGGCACCGCACCGCTCGGCGTGGTCCGCATGAACCCATTCATGGCGGAAGGCCAAGTCGCGACGAAATAGATCTCGCGAGCCCATTTGACTTGGGCCCTAGCTCAAGTCAGTCGGTATGGTTCAATCCCTTTGGGACGATATCTGTCCGGACCGAAGATCGCGTCCGCGCCTCGACGCAGGACATCGGGGCGTTCGGTCGCGACGATTTGCCCCCTTGTTGGAGATTCTTGTCCGGTGGCGGCGACCCCCACACAAAGCTACACCGCTTATGGCTGCTCCACTTAAGTCCTGACCAGGTTCACGATTCACAGTCGTGAAGGCCGCCACCATCGGACAAGAATCCCTGAATATAACCGACCCGCGGCGAACTGAAAACCGCTGCTGGTGGGTGCGGCGAATGGCATTGCGTCGGTGATTCTGCTTGGCGACTCTCGGGCGGTAGGACATAATGGCGTACCTGGAGGTTGCGACTGCAACATCTTGACCGACGCAATGCCATTCGCCGCACCCACCAGCAGCGGTTTTCAGTTCGCCG
>JBCBLJ010000110.1:0-14838 GCA_038520195.1 Planctomycetota bacterium | reverse complement strand
CCGTCGTCGACGATTCGGCGGACCCGGTTTTTGCCGCTGATAATGCCCGCGGTGACGGTTTGGTCGAGCCCAAAGGGGCTTCCAATCGCGAGCACCCAATCACCGACTTCGATCGCGTCGGAGTCTCCGAAACTCGCCGCGGTAAGACCTTCCATGTCGACTTTGACCACGGCCAGGTCGGTTTGCGGGTCGGTGCCAATGATTTGCCCCTCGATCTTCGAGCCGTCGGAAAGCTCGACTTCGAGGCGGTCCGCACCCTCGACAACATGATTATTGGTCAGAATGTATCCATCGGATCGGACAATGACGCCGCTGCCGGTCCCGGTCGACTCGCGCTGGCTGGGTCCGTTAAAGAAGTCTTCCAGGCCGCGTGGCGCTCGGCGGCCGACGACCTGAGTTGTGTTGATGCTCACGACGCTCGGTCGAATCAGTTCGGCGACATTTCGAAATGCCGTCGAGAGGTCTCTCGCCGCTCCGACGTCTTGCCCGCGTAGCGGCTGTGAGCGCGCGGCGGGGACTTCCTGCGCGATCGGGTCGTTGCGAAGAAAGCTTGGAGACGTCATGACCACTCCGGTGACGAGTGATCCGGCCAACATTGCACCGAGTGCTCCGGTTACCTGTTTCCACGTTCGTTGCATCATTTGTTACTCCATGAGAGAGCGTCTGTGTTTCACATCACGCTGTTTCACTAATAACCATTTCAGGCGTCGGGACGCCGTGATTTGCAAAATGTTCCGGCGGTTTCCCATTCTTACACGACTTCAGCAGAGATCGTTCGAACAACGAAGTGCGGTCTTGGCGAGAACCAGCGGTAATTTTGCCTTCCTGGCATTGTTACGACAAAGTACCCCGAGTGGATGCAAACATCACGCCAATTCGTCCGATGAAATGAAAGCACGAACGCTGTTTGTGGAGCGATTTTGCTATGCTACGGCGTCGAAGCAAACGCCAATGATGGGTGAAGGTGTCGTCAAGGACCCAAAAATTGGGTGCCGACGCCCCACCTGGGTGTGTGGAGACGGGGCAACACAGAGAGAGAGCAGGGAGCAGAGGAATGCGAGAAACCTTGACGGTGATCTTGGCCGGAGGCCGTGGTTCGCGGCTTGAACCCCTCACCAGAGATCGAGCCAAGCCGGCCGTGCCATTTGGCGGCCTCTACCGGATCATCGACTTTGTTCTCAGCAACTGTCTCAACAGCGGGATGCGTCGGCTGTTGTTGCTCACTCAGTACAAAGCCCAGTCGCTCGACCGACATATCAACCTCGCTTGGCGGAATTACTTTTGCCGCGAGCTCGGCGAGTTCATCGATGTCGTCCCGCCACAACAACGACTGGCGAACAGTTGGTACACCGGCACGGCGGACGCCGTTTACCAAAACATCTACGCCATCGAACGCGAACAACCGGAAGATGTGGTCGTGCTTGCGGGCGATCACATTTACAAGATGAACTACGGTTCGATGGTCGACTATCACCGCCAGTCGGGCGCCGACATCACAATCGGGGCATTGCGTGTCGGTGTCGACGAAGCGCGCCAATTTGGCGTGATGCAGACCGACTTGGATTACCGGGTCATCGGATTTCAGGAAAAACCAGATTCACCGATTCCAACCCCCGAAGACCCCGAAGTGTGCTTGGCTTCGATGGGCATTTATGTGTTCAACGCCAACTTTCTCTACGAACAGCTCTGTGCCGACGCGACACAAACCGCGAGCGACCACGACTTCGGCAAGAACATCATTCCCGGCGCGATCGAGAACTACAAAGTCTGCGCGTTTCCCTTCTTAGACGAAAACCGCAAAACCGACGCATACTGGCGTGACGTTGGAACGATCGACGCGTACTACGAAGCCTCGATGGACCTGATCAGCATCGATCCTCAACTGAACCTCTACGACGAAGATTGGGTCGTGCGTGGTTACCAACCGATGCTACCGCCACCCAAGTTTGTGTTCGGAAGCGAGGGAGGCTCGACACGTCGCGGATTCGCGTTGGATTCGATGATTTGTCAGGGCGCGATCATTAGTGGCGGGAGTGTGGCTCGAAGCATCATCGGGCCGGGTACCCGAGTCAACAGTTATGCGACGGTGGAGGATTGCATCCTCTTTGACGACGTCAACGTCGGCCGCCGCAGTCGTTTGCGACGTGTCATCGTCGACAAGGGCGTCACCATTCCGCCTGAGACGGAGATTGGTTTCGATCCGATCGCTGACGCCGCCCGCGGTTTTCGTGTTACCGAAAGCGGGCTCGTCGTCATCAGTCGCGGCGAACAGTTGGAGCAGTCGGATCAACCGGCCGCGATACGACTCGCGCAAGGCTGATCCGCACGAGTGGTCCGTTGCAGCTGGACTTTAGGGTTGGCTACGGAAACGGTGTCAGGAACCAAAAACCAAATGGCCCGTAGGGTGCTTCGCATTTGACACCCTTTCCGACCAATCGGCTCACCCCAAGTTTTTGGTGTCATAGGCCACTCGCGACCAACGGACGTTCTAGTCCGGCGATCGCTTCCACTTCGCGGCACAGCTGTTGGTGACGCCTACTCCTCGTCGCCGGACGCGTCGCCGTGTGCCTCTTCGCTCGAGGAGGACGCACCTTCTTCGCCGCCCATCTCGGATTCGTGCATCCAGTACCGCAAGAGTGGCGAGAGCAGGATGCAAACACCGCCACATCCCATTGCGGTGATGGCGATGGAACCGAACACGTCTCCATAAACGTTGACCGTGTTGATCGGTGCCGGCAGATCGGCACCTCCGCCGCCGTGGCCACCGACACTGGTGAACTGTGAAATGATCGCCGCCAGATACTGACTGAAAGCAGTCGCAAGGAACCAACTACCCATCAACGTGCTGACCAAGACCTTGGGACTCAGCTTCGTCATCGTCGAAAGTCCGACCGGTGAGAGGCAAAGCTCGCCCGTCGTCTGCAACAGAATACCAACGGTGAGCCAGGAAATGCCGACCATGCCCACGTCGGTGCAGTTCTGGGCGCCGAGCCAAAAGGCTCCGAACCCGAGTCCCAACTGAATGAGTCCGAGTCCAAACTTGATCGGCGCACTTGGATCCCAGCCCCTTGCCCGGAGCTGAGCCCAAAGCCAATTGAAGATCAGTGCAAAGATCAGAATGAAAATCGCGTTGAAGGACTGAAAGATCGACGCAGGGAGCTCATCCAGACGTGTCGCGGTACCCATCCCTTCATTCGATTCCGAGACTTCCCAACTCAACTTGATCGGGTTGAACTCAATTCCTTTGCTCTCGGCGTACCGTCCAAGCTCCTGTTCGATTTTCCGGAGCTGATCCAAGTCGGAGTTGGTGAATGGGTCGCCGCCGGCGTTGTAAACGTAGCCGAGCTGAGCTTGTGTCGGTTCGAGTTCGATCACCTCTCCGACCTGATCTTTGGTGATCGATGCGGACTCACTGACGCGATCAATGTTCCGGTCAGTGAAGTTGTTAACGCTGGAGCCCGCTTGCTCGAAGAACGCAAAAAAGAGCATCTGAAAGAAGATCAAGACGAGCGCCGCAAACATTCGTTCCCGGGGGATTTTGTCGAGTTTGAATGTCTCAATGATCAAATAGCCAAACGCCAAGATGCCGAGAAGCGTTAGCACCAGACCGGCGGGTTTACTGACCTCCTCAACAAAAATTCCCGCGATCGTTCCGACAAAGGAAGCTCGCGAGTCGGAGAGGGCGCTGGTCGCGCTTTCCACCGACGTGATCTCAGCCAACTCTTCTTCGTCCTCGGGGAGCGTGCCCTCAAACTCTGCGGCGAGTTTGGATAGCAGGTCCGTTACCTCCGATTCGCTCAGCCCGAGAGACTCAAACGAGCCGTCACCGAGATCGTCGATACCCAGGGTCGCTTTGACAAACTCCTCCAGTTTTTCACCATCGACCTCTCCCTTGACGGCCGCGATGGTCGTCTTGGGAATCAGCTGATAGGGCTCGCCTCGCAGCTTTGGTTCAACCAGGATCCCGGCTTCGCGCGCCAACTCAATGGTTTCTTCATCCGCATTGAGTTTTGAAAGAAACTCGATGCGATCATCGAGCAATTGGTCCTTGGTCTTGATTTCGGCGTCTTCGGGCGGATTGGTGAATGGGGAGAATCCCGAGACCAAGAGAGCGAAGATTGGGATGGCGATCGCGGTGCCACCGTAGATCTTCATGTCATGGCGAGAATCCATGCCCTCGGGCCGGCCTCCTGCCCATTGCGGTAAGCCGCCCTTTGAAAGCGCGATCCAAGCCACGACGGCGGCGATCATTAGACACGCGGCGACAAAGATATTGATCAAGATCGCGTAAATGTTGTCGGGCCGAAAGACGAGCATTCCGAGTGTCGATGCGATGGCTCCGCTCATGATCAAGAGCTGTGTCACGAGGTTCGGCATCACGAAGACCGCCAAACCGATCAACATCCCAATCGTTGCTAACCCAAACCCGTAATGCCAGCCATAGGTCTCGCCCACATAGCCGCACAACAAAGGACTGATCGCTGCCCCAAGGTTGATCCCCGTGTAAAAGATGTTGAAGCCGTCATCCCGGTTCTTCGCCCCATCGGCGTAGAGAGAACCAACCATCGTTGAGATGTTTGGTTTGAAGAATCCATTGCCGGCGATCAGGAACGCGAGCGCGAAAAAGAACGGCCATTCCGATTCAACGGTCATCAAGAGGTGCCCCGCCGCCATCAACAAGCCGCCCATAATGACCGCCAACCGCTTCCCGAGATATCGGTCAGCGAGCAGTCCGCCGACGAAGGGGGTCATGTACACCAAAGCGGTGTAGGCGCCGTACACCGTGTAAGCTTGCGTATCCCCATAACCAAGGAATCCCTTGATCATGTAGAAGACCAGCAATGCCCTCATTCCGTAGTAGGAAAACCGTTCCCACATCTCGGCGAAAAACAAGGTGTAAAGTCCCGAGGGATGACCGAAGACTTGAGCTTGGTTTTCGATATCGGGCTTGGACATTCAGTTCTCCGCGATAACTCGATCGATTCACATGAGCGGGCGTCGTTGCGCAAGTGCAAGAGTGTAGCGTACATCGAATTGGTTTTGGAAAACCAACATCATCGCTTCACCCAAATCCGTTCGGCCCGTCGCTACCAGCCCGTCGCCAACGGCGCACATCACCGACTGTGAAGGGTATCGCTCGCGCGCCCGAATCGCTTCGCACGCCGACCTTCTAAAGAGAACCGCCCCAACCAAGCTTCTCTCGCAACGTGCGATAGTCGTTCTGGCCAGGAACGGAGAGCATTTGGAACGGCTGTGGTGCCCTGGAAACGAGAATGCGATCGCCGGGTAACACCGAATCGAGAACCTTGCCATCGACCACAACACTGGTCGACTCATTGGGCTCGCTGACGCGAAGTTCAAACCGGGTTTCGGCCGAATCCACAAGCGGACGATACGTCAACGTGTGCGGACTGATGGGGGAAATAACCACCGCTTGCAACTGGCGACGCAAAATGGGGCCACCCGCCGAAAGGTTGTGAGCCGTCGACCCGACCGGGGTGGCAAGTATCAACCCGTCACAGCGGTAACGTGTTGCCAGATTACCGTCGGCAAACAGATCGATGCCAAGGATTTGATACGGTGGCCCCCCCAACACGGAGACCTCATTGAGTGCGAGCTGCTCGGCGATGCACTGATCATCACGAATCAGCTGCACTTGCAGCATCAGATGATCGATGACTTGAAACTTACCGCAGCAAACCTGCGGCCAGACCTCGACAAAACCGTTCGGCGATAGCGCGGCTAGGAATCCGAGGTTGCCGCAGTTGACGCCAAGAACGGGGACTTGCCTGCCAGCCAATTGGCGAGCCGTTTGAAGAATCGAGCCGTCTCCACCGAGCACGATCGCGAGGTCCAGCGATGGGTCCTCAAACCCGTAGGTGAACGTAAAGTCTTCCGCCACGATCTCGGCACGATCGGCAATCAACGGTTTAAGCCGCGCGGCTTCGAGACGGACCCGCTCTCGGTCGGGTGCCCCGGAAAGAACGACTCTCGGCAGGTCGCGGTGCGGAGGCCACGGCGAGTTGTCGTCGCCGGCGGACATCAGACGGCCGCTTCGCTGGCATAGACGGCTTCGCGACAACGCTCCGCGATCGCCCCTGGACTCAAGCCGTGCTGGTGCAACAAGTCATTGCGATCGCCATGCTCAACGAAGCTGTCGGGTAAGCCCAAGACTTGCACACCCCGGGTGTCCAGCCTCTGATCGGCCGCCGACTCCAAGAACGCCGACCCGAATCCACCGACCCGAGTGTTCTCCTCCAACGTCAGCACAAAACGACCGCCTTCGATGCAAGACCGTACCATCTCGTGGTCCATCGGTTTGGCGAATCGTGCGTTGACCACCGCGACGTCGATTTCGCCTTCCAACTCTTCCGCCGCCGCGAGCGCGTTCTCAAGCATTGCGCCGAAAGCAACGATCGTTCCATCGACGCCCTCTCGTACCCACTCGCTTTGGCCAAGCTGAATCGGATCGACGGGGGTCTCTCGCCGGAGCGCAGAAGCTTTCGGGTAGCGGATACTGCAAGGGTGATCATGGGCGAGCGCAAACTTCAACATCGCATCGACCTCCTCCGCATATCCGGGTGCCATTACGACGACATTCGGGAAGAGCCTCATGTACCCGATGTCGTAAACGCCGTGGTGTGTCGGGCCATCCGGACCGGTCAGGCCGGCTCGGTCGAGCATGAATACCACCGGCAAATCCTGGAGCGCGACTTCCTGGAAGATTTGGTCATAGCTCCGCTGCAGGAACGTGCTGTAGATGTCGACGATCGGTCGCGCGCCCGATTTGCACTGCCCTGCGGCGAACGCGACGGCATGTGATTCACAAATACCGACATCAAAGAACTGCTTTGGAAATTTCTCGCGGACGGGCTCGAGCTTGTTTCCCTGGCACATCGCCGCCGTGATCACGGAAACCCTCTCGTCGGCTGCCATCGCATTGCTGATCGCGTCGCGGGCGTGCACCGTGAACGGTGGTAGGCCGTCGCTCTTTTGAGTGATCGGTTTGCCGTCGCGATCCTCGAACGCCGGCGGCGTGTGGAAGAACACCGGGTCGGCGGCGGCGGGTTTGTAACCGTGCCCCTTTTCGGTCACGACATGAAGCAAGACTGGCCCCTTCATTTCGCGAACCATCGCGAGATATTTCCGCAGCAGAGCGATGTCATGCCCATCGATCGGACCGACGTAATGGATGTTGAGCTCTTCGAACAGCATCCCGCCCAACAAGCCGGCTTTGACGCCTTCTTTCATCTGTGCCAGAAAACGCTCCACCGGATCGCCGAACATCGGGATCTGGTCAAGCAACTTCACAACTTCGTTTTTCAGGCCCGTGTAGTACGGATTGCCACGCAATCGATCGAGGTAGTTCGCGACTGAACCGACGCGCGGACAGATGGACATCTTGTTGTCGTTCAGGACGATCGTCAGGTCCTGTTCCAACTCGCCGGCGTTGTTTAATGCTTCAAAGACAATGCCGCTCGGGAAAGCGCCGTCACCGATGACGGCGACGGTCCGACGGTCATCCTGGTCCACTAGCAGGTCACCGCTCCGAAGCCCAACCGCGGTGCTGACGCTGCAGCCCGCATGCCCGGTCATGAACAGGTCGTAGACGCTCTCATTGGGATTGGGATATCCCATCAAGCCGCCTTGTGTCCGAATGGTGTGGAAATCGGAGTAGCGACCGGTGATCAGCTTGTGGGGATAAATCTGATGCCCCGTGTCCCAGATGAGGCGGTCCGTACGGAAGTCGAATTCGCAGTGCAGTGCCAAGCACAGTTCAACCACGCCCAGGTTCGACGCGAAGTGGGCCGTCCGGGTTGCCAGCAGATTGCAAAGGACATCACGAATCTCGTTCGCCGTGTCTTCCAACTGCGAGGCCGAAAACGTTTTTAGGCCCGTCGCATCGTTCAACGACTGCAGCAGCGGGTGCTTTCCGGCAATGGTGGTTTTTGTTTCTTTGATGCTCATCTTTGACGGCTACTCCATCGAATGTCTTACCGGGATCGCCGCGAAACGTAGCGAGCCAGCAGTCTCAGTCGCCACCCGGCCTCTCCAAATCCGCTGATCGAGTCGAGTGCTCGATCGATCAACTCATCTGCTCTCTGGCGAGCGCGATCCACGCCGATCAAACCCGGATATGTCAACTTGCCACGTTCAAGATCCTTACCGACACGCTTGCCCAGTTCGGTTTCGTTGGCCGTGTGGTCAAGCAAATCGTCGACGACTTGGAAGGCCAAACCAACGTTTGCAGCATAGTCAGACAGGGCTTCTCGCTGGGCGGCGGATGCTCCGCTTATCACCGCCCCCAAATCCAGGGAAGCGGCGAAAAGAGCTCCGGTCTTGCGGCGATGGACAAATTCCAAGAACGACAGGGGCTCGTTACGTGCCGCATCAGTGGCTGGTTCGACCTCCGTCCCGGTCGCCACTCCGAGATCCGGACCGCTATCAGTTTGAAAAGGCAACCGCCCCGCCTCTGCGGCGAGATCATCGGCCTGGCCCCCAACGAGGTGGCTTGGACCCGCAGCCCGAGTGAGCACGGCGACCGCCTCGATCGCACGATCCGCGGGCGTGATTTGATGAAGTTGGGAAAAAGCGAGCGGCTGCAAAGCGTCGCCCGCAAGAATCGCCGTCGCCTCATCGAACTGCACATGGACCGTCGGACGGCCGCGACGAAGGTCGTCGTCATCCATCGCCGGTAGATCATCGTGAATCAGCGAATAGGCATGGATCAATTCGACCGCGACCGCACCGGGCATGGCTGTTTCGATGTCACCGCCGCAGGCATCGGTTGCCATCAGCACCAAGGCCGGACGCAGCCGTTTTCCGGGTGCCAAACCGCGTATCGGATCGCTTCGGCAAGCTGCGCCGGGCAGCCCGAGTCGAACTGGCAAGCCGCATCCAGGGCCTCATTGATGCGTGTCAGCCACTCACCGGCCGCTTTCGTCAGCTCGTTCTCAGGTGCTTCCCGCCGCTCGGACGAGGCCTCTGAAACGGCTTTGGCCGAAGCCTCGGTCACTGCGGTCTTTGGCGATGCCGGCTCAGACGCCCGCTCGTTTTTGGATTTCGATTCGGAGTCCCCTGACCTGGACGCATCGGTCGGCGTCTGATCTTGCTGGGTCGTGGGAGCGGGCAACTTCAAGTCCGAAACGCGTGCGTGTGACTGTCTTGGGATGATAGAGTCTAAAAAAGCCCCCCACTACCGTCCATGTCTGAGCCGGACTCTTCATCGCCGATCTCGTTCGGGGGGGTGCGATCAACCGATTCGACACGCGGTGTTCCATCCTCATCGACCTGTGTGAGGACTCGGATCTTCAATTCGGCCTGCTGAAGCATCTCATGGCAGATCTTGATTTTTGCGATCCCGCGTTCGTACTCCGCGAGTGCTTCGGTGAGCCCAAGCTCACCTCCCTCCAATCGCCGCACCACATTCTCTACTTCGGCCAAAGCACCCTCAAAGTCCGGAATATCGGTCTTTGCGACACCCTTCGTCCCGATTCGATTCTTTTTTGCCACCAAATCACCCAATCAATTGATCAGCGAGTCTCCGCGATTTTGACGGCGCAGTAAGCATTGATGTTCACATGTGCCCCGATCTATCGCGGCCATCAATCTGTGTCGTCGGAACGACTATGGAAACCTCGCCTCATTCCAACGCCGAAGGAGCCGCTGAACTCGACGGTCAGCTGGACGCCGCCGGTCCGTTAGTTGAGCATGAGACGTGGGAATCTTCCAGCGGCCCGGCTGAAACGCCGCCCGATGGACAGGAGTCGGTCTTCGCGGCCATTCTTAACAACACGCAACTGCTCGAGCAAATCCTGGCGCACATCGCGGGTGAACGCCTCCAATTTGAGCACGGCGACTTTGGAGACGGCGACTTTGTAAACGGCGAACTTGAGCACGGCGACGCGATCGCCGAAGCGAGTTTGGACGAGATCGATGCCGTCGACGAGAACCGCACGTTGCTGCAGCGCAATGCGGATCTCGAACAACTCGTTGAACAACTACGCGGCGAAGTCGATCTGCTGACCGGTCAAAACGAGGAACTTGCTTCCAAGGTGGCGCGCGGGAATGTCGTTCGAAGCGTTTCTCAAACCAGTGTGTCCTCCCCAACGCTCACCTGGGAACAACGCAGGCAACAGATTCTCGATGAGATGGAAAACGACTCCTTTGACGCAGAGTCGTTCCTCTCGACGCTTCAGGAATCCAGCGCGATCCCCGTCGAGCCTGAATCCGATGAACCCGAGACCGGTGTGGACGCGGTTCAATACGTCGTCGACTTGAACTCGGAGTTGGAACGGCTCAATGAGTTGATTCGCCAGTACGAGGACTCTCCCAACGAGTGCGCTTCGGCCGCGGACTTGGATGGCTCGCTCGCCGATGCGATCGAAGCCGACGACGTGATTCAGCAAGAAAGGGAGAAACTTCGACAACTCCAAACGGAATGGGAAGAACGCTTTCGCGAGACCGAAATCGAGATTTCACTCGAACGCGCGAAGCTCTCGCGGGAACGACGCGAGGTGGAATCGATCAACGAACAACTGGTTTCCGAGGTCGAGGAGTTGAGGCGACAACTCTCCCACGGCGACGCGAGCAAAGCCGGTACCCGTTGGATGGCAAAGCTGGGATTGATTTCGAACACCTAATGCCAGCGGTGTTGAGATGCGTCGGAGGACGTCTGCCCCGATTAACCCTGAGCGCGAAACAGCGTTTTGCCCCTGCGTGTTAGTCCTTCAGCGCCCGTTCTCGTAGCCGTCGCAGTTTGTCTTTCTGGTAGCGCAGTGTTCGGTAGGCGTCCAGCCCGGCCAGCAAGACGATCACCAGTAGGATGAGGATCACGGTGAGCCAGGCGGCGAGGAAAACGAGTGTGCCTTTGCCCGCCAGTGTCGCAAGCAGAATCAGTAGTCCGCAGGTTCCAATGAGGGTATTGACGAGCCCTCTGGATTTCATTCGCCGGTCGAGGTAATCACGGTCGTCGTCGCCGGTGAACTGATCCTGCGGCCATCCGCGCTTCTCGGTCCACTGAAGCCACGCGGCGAAGAACAGTAGGGTGCTCGATAAGACAAGTCCGCCCGCAAACATCGTTGGCCTCCGATGGGATGAGTTCACTGCGATAAGAGCCACTGATGAGCGACCCAGACGACTGCGGCGATCGATTCACCACTGCAGTTTTCAGGGACGTCCTGTTCGGTGTGCCAATAGCTGGGGGCGCCAATGCCCGGACGCGGATAGTCAAAATCGATGACATCGATCGACGGCACTTTGGCAATCTCATTGAGTGGAAGATGGTCGTCGCGAATGGTGTGCCTCGCTCGCATCACGAACGCGCTGACGCCCAACTCGCTGGCCTTCTTCCAGAAGGACCGCGCCACCGGCTTGGCGTACCGAAGGCTATTGGTTTCATAGTAGAGTCTCAGTTCCTTGTCGCCAATCATGTCGAACAAGATCCCGGCCTTGTACGGGATCTCTGGTGGTGAATTCCGGTACTCGTTAGCGAAATAGGTCGAACCGAGAAAGTACTTGTCGCGGTCTTCCTTCCAGACGAATTCTTCGCCGTCGAACGCCACAAGATCGACGCCAACATCACCGGGGAGATCATCCAGCTGATTGGCTAGCTCCATCAGGCCGGCGGTGCCACTGGCACCGTCATTGGCGCCGACGAAAACCCCACGCTTGTTCTTGGGATCACGATCGGGAAACGGGCGAGTGTCATAGTGAGCGCAGAAAAGAAAACGCTTGGGACGATCTCGGTGCCACGAAGCGATCAAATTGGTCATCCTGACCGGGTCGCCGGTGTTGGGGTCTCGTGTCTCAAACGATTGGCGTGTGACCTCACCGCCCCGCTCGAGGAAATAGCGTTCGAGAAAGGCCTGCTGTTTGATCATCGCTTCGCTCCCGGACGGACGGGGACCGAACTCGCACAATTTGCGCAGGGACGACATTGCACGTCGCGCGTCGTACCGCTCCGGAATGGGGGCTCGCGAGAGATCGTTGCCGGTCGCCGCGCCACGATCGAAGACTCCCGTCGAGATCGAAATCAGCAGGACAGCGATGACGGCGATGAATGAAAAAAGCGAAAGCGTTGGCAAGAGCGAACTCTTGGAAACCCTTGCCGAACCGGCGGGAAACCGCAGTGACTCGGACTCCCGGCGAACTGCGGAGCGGGACTGGCTTGCGCGCGATCTCGTCAATGCTGTTCCAGTCGTCGTGGGTCTTCTGCCGGGGCTCTCGGCTTGATTGTAGGCGGCAGGACACTGGCCGACACAGGGCCCACTGGCCGACACAGGGCCCACTGGCCGACACAGGGCCCACTGCCGACTCCGGGCCCACTGGCCGACTCCGGGTTGGCACGTGCCCCCTCGCGGCGAGTGGTCCGGCTTAGTACACGCGGTTGTATCCATTCAGTGCGGCCACTCGATACGCCTCCGCCATCGTGGGGTAGTTAAAGGTCGTTTCGATGAAGTACTCCAGCGTATTGCACTTTGATTCCATCACGGCCTGGCCGATGTGCACGATCTCCGAGGCGTGGGCGCCGAAACAGTGAACGCCGAGTATTTCAAGTGTCTCTCGGTGGAACAACAACTTGAGCATGCCGACGGTCTCGCCGGTGATTTGAGCGCGGGCGAGGCTCTTGAATTGACTCTGGCCGACCTCGTACGGAACGCAAGCCTCGGTCAACTCGCGCTCGGTACTCCCAACGGAACTGATCTCGGGACTGGTGTAGATCCCCGTTGGGATGTCCTTGGTGCGAAGGTTGCCGTCCTTGCGACCGAGGATGTGCATCCCGGCGGCTCGTCCTTGCGTGTAAGCCGCGCTCGCCAAGGACGGGTAACCGATGACATCGCCGACCGCATAGATGTGTTCGAGCTTCGTTTGGAATTGATCGTCCACCTCGAGTTGGCCACGACTGTTGACCTCCAAGCCGATCGTCTCCAACGCAAGGTCTTCGGTGTTGCCACTTCGGCCGTTTGCCCAAAGCAGAATATCGGTTTTGATCTGCTTTCCGCTTTTGAGATGCAACACCACGTTGTCGTCGTGCCCTTCGATACGATCGACGGTCTCATCGTGCCGAATAATCACCCCCTGGTCGCGCAGGTGATAGGACAACGCGTCAACGATTTCATCGTCCAAGAACTCGAGAAGTTTGCTGCGCGTGTTGACCAGATTGACTTTGATTCCGACGTTGCGGAGCATCGAAGCGTACTCTGTTCCGATCACACCCGCACCGTAGACGGTCGCCGACGCTGGTTTGTCTTCGAGCCCCAGAATCGTATCGCTGTCAAAGATCCGCGGATGGTCGAAGTCGACATACGGCGGCCGATAGGGACGCGTTCCGGTCGCGATCACGAAGTGACCGCTGCGAATCGGTGGGCCATCATCGACGGAGACTGTGTGTTCATCGAGAAAGCGAGCTTTACCAAAGTGAACCGGAACACCGTTTCGGTCATAAAACGATTGCCGCATCGCGACCTGCTTGCCGATGATCGCGGCCGTCCCGCTTCGTAGTTGCTCCATCGACGGGCTGGCTTTAAGTCCCATCTCACGGAAGATTGGATTCCTCAACACATTCATGGTGTTGGTGATCGTGTACCGCAATGCTTTACTGGGGATCGTTCCCCAATGGGTACAGCCGCCGCCGATCTCACTGTATCTTTCGGCCGCCCCGACGCGCATGCCACCTTTGCGAGCCTGCATCGCGGCCCCTTCACCGCCGGGCCCGGTCCCGATCACAAACAGGTCGAAGTCAAAGTCGGAGTCACTCATAAGCCTGCTTTTGTTTGTAGAATCCCTATTCGTCTGGACGTGTTTTACGATGTTGATCGCATGTGTCCAATCCGATGTTTCCTTCGCCGCCCCTCGGGAGAACCTCCGCCGAGTTCTCGGTTGGCTGGAAAAAACATCGGACGTTGCTCAAAACCGCTCGCAATCGGCGGACTTCATCGTCTTCCCCGAGTGCATGCTCACCGGCTACGCATTCGATTCTCGCGAGCAGGCCGCGGAAATCGCGCTATCGCAGGAGGATCCGCTGTTTACAGAAATCGCCGATGCATTGGCGCGCCGCGATCAGTTCGCTTCCATCGGCTTCGTGGAATCAGCCGGTGAGCGGCTGTATAACGCCGCCGCTCTAGTTGGCCCGCGAGGGATCGAAAGCTGTTACCGAAAGCTCCACTTGCCCCATCTCGGCGTGGACCGCTTCGTCGATCGCGGTGACCGCCCCTATCGCGTGGCTCCATTGTCTTCGTCACGGTGTCCGGACGTTCGCGTTGGACTGGCGATCTGTTACGACGGATCTTTTCCTGAACCCAGTCGAGTCCTTGCGCTATGTGGCGCCGACGTCATTGCCTTAGGGACGAATTGGCCTGACCCGGCGACGCACACCGCCCGAATCGTCCCTCCCGCGCGGAGCATGGAAAACCACGTGTATTTCGTCGCCGCCAATCGTGTCGGTCAGGAAAACGGGTTCTCGTTTTTCGGTCGAAGTTCGATCTGTGGGCCCGATGGTGTTGTTCTCGCCGAATCCGACGACAACCAAGAAACGGTGCTGTTCGCCAAAGTCGATCCCTTGGTCGCACGCAACAAACGCATCGAACGCGATGGGCAGGCGCACACCATCGACCGCTTCGCCGACCGATGCCCCGAGTTCTATCAAAAACTGGTAGAACCCCAGTCTTAGCTCACTCTTCTGGAGACAATCAATGGATGCGATGGATGTCCTTGGCGCCTTGTTGGGACGTAAAACCGGGGGCTCTTCCGGCGGGAACATTCTGCGAGATATCGTCGCGGGACGGACACAACAAAGTGAACCAGCTCAGCAGCGCCGCACGCCACCGCCTCGGTCGG
>JBCBLJ010001185.1:0-1680 GCA_038520195.1 Planctomycetota bacterium | reverse complement strand
TCGGTCTGCATCAGGGAACCGATTGAACCGCGTATCGTGCCCGGAAGCGTGCCGTTGCGCCATTGGCGAAGAATCCACTCCGCCCGTTCGGCGACTTCGGGATCCGAGTTTCGTGCCGCGTCCTGAACCGACTGCCTGGACGTTGATCGGCGACGCCACATTTCCAACGTCGCCCGTTGTCGGTCCGCATAGCTGCCGTCAGCGAGCGCCTGCGGCTGAATCGGTTCGCCCAACTCGGGCGATTCGAAGTCGGAAACCTGACCGTTTGCGACCACACCCAGCAGCTGCGTCGCCACCACTAGCATGACCACGACCTGCCACAAACGTCTTACGACCGACTCAGGCCGCAAATGTGTTTTCCAATCATTTCGGCACGCCGTCTTCATCATGTCGGATGCTCGCAAGTGTTTCAGGACACTGGAATCGGACCCCGCCCTCGGACCCTCATGGTCCGTTGCAGGATCCGATCGCCTCTATGATAACAGACGGTCGAACGGCTCCAATCCGAGAACCCGACCCGCCCGCCACAACTATTCCCGAGGGAACCCACCATGCCATTGCGTTTTGCGCTTCAGCTCACCGCCTTTTCGATGCTGATTGTCATCGTCGTCCGGCCACTTCCGGCGGAGGATATCTCCTGGCCTCAGTGGCGTGGTCCGGCGCAGAACGGCGTCGCACCTGATGGTGAATACCCGGTCCGTTGGGACCAGACCACTAACGTCAGCTGGCAATATGACTTCGAAGGACTTGGCGGAAGCACTCCAGTCGTCGCTAAGGGGCACGCGTTCTTCACCGCCGGAAGCGGGCAAAAGAACACGCTGATTGCGGTCAACCTCGAAAGCGGCGAAGAAGCCTGGCGAGTCGAACTAGGGACCGACCGTGGCAACAAACATCGCAAAGGTAGCGGCAGCAACCCGTCCGCGGTGACCGACGGGAAGCACATCTTTGCCTATTTTCGAAGCGGTGACCTGGCCGCGGTCGACTTCAACGGCAACGTCGCTTGGAAGGTCAACCTACAGGAAGAGTACGGCGAGGACACGTTGTGGTGGGACCTCGGCTCATCGCCAATGCTGATCAACAACTTGGTCGTCGTCGCCGTCATGCAGACCGGACCGAGCTATCTGGTTGCGTACGACCGCTCAAGCGGAAAGCGAGTTTGGAAAACCAATCGCATGCTCGGTGCTCCCGAAGAAGCCGCGCAAAGCTACGCGACTCCGTTGGCCATCGAAGGTGGCCACATCGCCGTGATGGGTGCCGACAACCTGACAATTCATTCCGCCGAAACCGGCGAACAACTTGGCCGAGTCGAAGGCTTTAACCCTGACGGCGAAAAGTACTTCCGGTCTATCTCGTCACCGGTCATCGGTGGCGACTATATCGTGTGCCCGTACTCACGAGGCGCAACCGTGACCGTTTGCCGGATCAACGAGGTGGTCGCCGGCAAAGGTCGCGACAGCATCGTGTGGCATCGCGACGGCCTTGGAAGCGATGTGCCGACGCCCGCGATGAAAGATGGCCGAGTGTATGTTGTCGGCGACAGTCGCAAACTGAAAAGCAACGGCGTCATCACCGCCGTCGACGTGACAACCGGTGACGATGTCTGGACGCTGACGCTGCCCAAATCGCGCCACGGCTTCAGTAGCTCGCCGTTGATCGCCAGCGACCATCTCTATGTCACCG
>JBCBLJ010000632.1:0-5085 GCA_038520195.1 Planctomycetota bacterium | reverse complement strand
TCCCACACTCGGTGAACGCGACGGCGACTATGCCTCGTACATCCAGTTCGACGATGCTTTGCCGATTAGTTATCCCTTTTTCCAGCTCGATGGCGCAACGGTCTCCAAACTCAAGGCTGCCCCGATCGCGACTTTGGGTGACGCCCGGGCATACTATGAGCAATTCGATGGCTTTGAGGGCATCGATGGGATTGACTCGAACCTGAGCGGGTTGATCGTGGACAACTTAGGGCTTCGCGGCTTCGCGATCCCGCTCGCGCTCGGTGACTATTTGGGCGAGTATCGCGTTGTCGGGACGACGCCGGAGTTCTTTGAAAAATTGCGGCACGGGCCGACGCTCGAAGAGCGGTTCGAGTTCCGTGACGGTCGTCCGTTTCGATCTCATTCGAAAGAAAACGGCTACTACGAATCGGTGCTGGGGATTCGTGTCGCAAAGACTCTCGATTTAGAAGTCGGGGATGTCTTTTATTCCACGCATGGCGATCCGGAGGGCGAAGGACACGGGCATGGTTTTAAGGTCGTCGGAATTCTCGCTCCGACGGGCACGCCCAATGACCGAGCGGCATTTGTCAATCTGGAGGGCTTCTATCTGCAGGAGAATCACTCCAAACCGCTCACCGGAGAGGAAACGATCGAAGCCCCGACCGAAGCGCCCGTCGACGCCGAGGGGCATCGCCCGCTGACGATTCCAGAACGTGAAGTGACGGCGATCTTGGTCCGCAACGGAAAGTTGATGTTCGCTCCAGGAATGGAAAATGAAATCAACGAGAGCATGAGAGCCCAGGCGGCGGCTCCGGTGGCACAAATCACGATCCTGATGAATTCGATCTTGGGGCCGATCCTTTCGGCGCTCTTGGTGATTACGCTGATCACGTGTGTTGTCGCGGCGGTGGGCGTCTTGGTAGCGATCTACAATTCGATGAATGATCGTCGCCGAGACATCGCGGTGATGCGGGCGCTCGGCGCCCGCCGTGAAACGGTGACCGGAGTGATACTGTTGGAAAGTCTGCTGATTGCCGTCATCGGGGCCGCCGTGGGATGGTTGCTCGCACACGGCGCAATCTTTCTGTTCAGTGGCGAGATAGAAGAACGTACGGGCGTTCAACCAGGAATCTTCGCGACGAGTTCCTACGAGCTCTATGTTTTCCCACTTGTTCTTGTTCTCGCTTTACTTGCCGGGTTCCTGCCGGCATGGAGCGCCTACCGAACCGATGTCGGTTCGAACTTGGCGGCATAAATCATGGCGGAAATGACGGACCAACCCGAACCGGACGGAGTGCCGGAAACCTCGCCCGGTGAGCCCAACCCCTACGAACCGCCATCGGATCGCGAGCAGACTCCCGCTTGGCGCCATCGTTTTCGTGGCCGCAAAGCCGGCATCGTTTTCATCCTGATCACGTTGTTCATCGACATCCTCGGAATTGGGATCGTCATTCCGGTGTTGCCCAAACTCGTCCAACTCCTGGGCGAGACAGATGAGTCGGGCGCCGCGCTGTATTACGGAATCATCGCCGCGTCTTACGCGATGATGCAGTTCATCTTCTCGCCGATTTTGGGCGCTCTCTCGGATCGATTCGGTCGCCGGCCCATTCTGCTCGGCTCGCTCTTCGGGCTCGGAATCGACTTTCTAATCCAAGGACTCGCGCAAAACCTCGTTTGGCTCTTCGTTGCTCGTATCGTCTCAGGCATCCTGGGTGCCAGTTTCACCACGGGCAACGCCTACATTGCAGACGTTTCGAACGACGAAACCCGCGCGCGGAACTTCGGTTTCGTCGGCGTGGCGTTTGGCCTCGGTTTCATTATCGGTCCTGCGCTCGGCGGCGTTCTGGGAGACATCTCAACAAAGCTTCCGTTCTTCGTGGCCGCCGGACTGTCGCTCATCAATTGGCTATATGGTTTTTTCGTCCTTCCGGAGTCACTTCCTCCGGAGAAGCGAGGCAAGTTAACCTTCGAGAACGCCAACCCGTTTGCTTCGTTCCGGAACCTCAAACGGTACCCCTTGGTATTCGGCTTGTCGGTCGTCTTTACGATCAAGGCTCTGGCTCAACGTGGCTTGGAGAATACCTGGGTGTTGTTCGGCTCGGCGAAATTCGATTGGAGTTTGACCACGATCGGGCTAACGCTTCTGTGGGTCGGAATCACCACGGTAATCGTTCAGGGCGCACTGGTGCGGCCGGTCGTCAAACGCTTCGGCGAACGAAGCGTTCTGTTGGTCGCGACGCTCATCTCCTCAACTGCCTTTCTCGGCTACGCGGTTGCCAGCGAAGGTTGGATGGTGTTCGCGATCATTTCGTTCGGCGCGCTCGGTGGCTTGGCCGGACCCGCCGTTCAGAGCATCGTGACTCGAGCAGTGGACGAAACCGAACAGGGGCAGATCCAGGGGGCGCTCACCCAACTTCAGAGCGTCGCGAGCATCGTTTCCCCGATCTTGTTTACAACGCTGCTGTTCAACTACTTCACTCGTGAGGGGGCAACCTTCAGGTTCCCCGGTGCCCCGTTCTTGCTGGGGTCGATTCTGATCTTCTTATCGTTCTTCGTGGCCATCGCGGTCTTCAGACGCTTTCCAGAAACGTCCGGTGAAGAAGGCGACGTGGAAGAGTAGTGCGGTATTGAGTCTTCGTATCCAAACGGGGCAAACGTTCTTTTGCTGGGCCACGTCCGTCGGCGAGAGTCTCTTGCAATAGCCGGCACCAATTCTCTTCCAGTCGAGACGTACCGCTAGACGCCCTCGCGGCAGGCTCGAAAGAGCTTCAACGCATCGACCGTCATTTGCACGTTGTGAACCCTCACGATGTCTGCTCCGGCGGCGGCGACCGCGAGTGTGACGCCGAGCGTCCCCGCGTCGCGGTCCGCTGATTTGTCTCCCAAGCGTTTGCCCACAAAGCCTTTTCTTGAATGCCCGATCAGAATCGGTGCCGGCAAGTCGCAAAATCGAGCCGTGTTCCGCAACAGCTCAAAGTTGTGTTCATGTGTCTTGCCGAAACCGATGCCGGGATCCAGGCAAACGCGTTCGGCGGCGATACCGGCGGCAACACATAAGTCAAGGCGTTGGCGTAAGTATCGGAAGATATCCTCCACCACATTCACATAGCGCGGGCCGTCTTGCATCGTTTGCGGCGTGCCGCGCATGTGCATCACGCAAAGACCGGCGGAGCAGTTTCGCGCGACTTCGACCATTCCTTCATCACCTTCGAGTCCGGTCACATCATTGATGATTTCGGCGCCGCCATCGATCGCGGCTTTCGCGACCACCGCCTTACTGGTGTCGATGCTGATCGGGACGTCGAGCTTGCCCCGCAAGCCTTCGATCACCGGCATCACGCGTTCCAGTTCCTCGTCAACCGCGACGGGATCGCTGTAGGGTCGTGTGCTCTCTCCGCCGATGTCGACAATGTCAACGCCTTGCGACTGCATCGCCAGCGCGGCCGCGACCGCCGTCTCGACTTCACGGTGTTTTCCCCCGTCGGAAAAACTGTCGGGCGTCACATTCAAAATGCCCATCACCAGCGGTCGACGCTCAAACGTCAACACGCGGCGACCAAGGTTCCATGTTTTTGTTGACACCGAACTACCAGCGGTTTTCCATCTGCGAAACGATCCGACGTGCCAAGCCATCGATCGCGTCCTGCGTCGCGGTGTCGATCGATTGTCCTGCTTCGGGGACAAACCGAATGCTCTGGCCAAAACCGAGTTGATCGGCTTCCAGCGTCGCGCGGCTGTTCTGCATCAGTCGCCGGCCGTCTCGAGAGGTCCAACTCGCGGCGACGGAAATCGACGCGTCCAGAGCCCTGGGGTCATCATTCTCAGTCTCACTGAGAACGGTCTTGGAAGTTCCCGTGACCGTGCAGCGGAGAACTGAATCAGCGTTGGGATTGCTGACGACTTTGTAGGGCGTTCGTTGTTCGACCTCGCGGACCAATGCTTCATTCAAACGAACGCCGAGGTCATGTCGGAACGTCGTGTTTTGAACGATCGGGATGTGAACGGTTCGAATCTCCGCCGGGTACAGGGACGCCGAACCGAAGCGATACGAAGCACAACCCGTGTGCATCAGGATCGCAGCAAGGACGATCAGGCAGGCGCCGCGGTTCATCGGAAAAAGGACCCCGTCGGTGCGGATGGAGCTTCGCCCTCTTCACCGCTCTTGCTCGTTGGAGTTGCCAGTTCGAGCGGGGTCGATTGACGCGAGTCCGGAAAGACTCTGGTCATGAAGGCGAGCGGCGATGTCGGCAGAGAAGGTTTGCCTTCGATTTCGTTCAGGACCTTTCGGGCGCGGTCTGCCTGAGGCGTCTTCGGGTACTTCGCGAGCAGCCGACGGTACTCTTCGCGTGCGGCACCAAATTCACGTCGTTTCTCACGGTACCTCGCCCGCTCCTCCAGGTTGGCGGCCTGATGAAACTCGATTTCAGCCGACGCACGCGCCAGCATGTCGCTGTACTTTTTCTCTTGGATCTCTTTCGGGAAACGGCGCCTTGTTTGCTTGACCAATTCGGCGGCTTCTTCGAGTGCGCGCTCACTGTACCGTGGGCCGGCATAGACTTCGAGTTTGCATTGGATGCCGAGCATGTGAGCGAGGAACATGTGATCGCTATCGCTGAACGTTTCACGAAGATCGGTGAGGAACTCGTCTGCTTCCTCAAATCGCTCATTGCGAATGTGCTCGATCGCGGCCGCCAGTGTGGCATCGTCTGCGAGTTTTCCGGTCGGGTCGTCGTAACGAATTTGGTCGAGCACCTTGATCGCGTGTCCTACGAGATCGTAGGTCGGACGCTTCTTATCAAACAGGTTCAAGCTGTGCCATTTGTCTCCACCTGCTTTCGCCGCATCGATCCAATAGCGGCTAATTTTGAAAAGGCGAGCCGCGACGCGATCGCTATGTCGGCTCCTGGGAAAGTCCTTTTGCAGTGTCTCAAAGGTGTCGCGAGCGCCGCTAAGATCGTCGGCAAAGTATTGGGCTTCGCCGCGCATGAACAGCGCGTCCTGTTGTAGCCCAGAGCCGGGTGAGGCATCTCCCGCCTGCTTGAATTTCGATGCGGCGCGGGCATAGAGACCGGCACGATCTTCTTTCGGTGCCTTGCGCGCTTG
>JBCBLJ010000496.1:0-6287 GCA_038520195.1 Planctomycetota bacterium | reverse complement strand
CGCGCCGTGACGCTCCCCTCCCACGCCACCACCCACCAAAAACTCATTCCATGCGAACGACTCTCCTTTCATTCTGCTTGCTGTTACTCAGCAGCATGGCAATCGTGATCGGGCCTGAGATCGCCTGCCACACGCGGGTTGCCAACGCGAAGGCTAGCGGCCGATCGATCTGAAGTTGCTCGCGAATTCGAGAGAGCATGAAACCGTTTGAGCGGAGGATGGTTCTGCAAAGGCGACGACCAAGACCGAGTCACCGAAACCAGACGCCGATTTGCCGGCGGCGAGAGGATGCGGTCAAACGGCTTGCGAATCGTCTTGAACCCCGAGCGTCCCGCGCAACTTGACTACGCGGCGACGCAGATGATTGATCTTGCGAGCTAGTTGATAGAACGAAAAAACGGGGATCGATGACGCGTTCAGATCGCGTCCCGGCAGGAACCTTGGGTGACAGTTCCCCAAGAAACGAATCGAATCGAACACCGCGACGATTCCAAACAGCCAAAGCAGCAGTGAGCCAGGGTGCCGCCGCAACGCTGCAGCCACCAGCTTCAAACAAGACCTGGCATTCCCTCGTTTGGCGGCCAGATTAATCCAGAAGACCCGGCGGTTCCAATCATCCCTTCGCGGCGGTATGGGAGTGGGCACTTCTCGGAGTGGCAGTCCATGGCGTTGCCTCGCCTGATTAAGGATCTCATACCACAGGCCACGCTCATCGCTGCCAGCACTCCAGTTCGCCGAAGCCTCGTGGAGGCGATAGAACGTGTGGCAGGTGGGGAGATTCGCTAGCTTCCCGTGTTCCGCAACTCGGAGCCAGAGATCGAAATCTTCGCCGACCGTGTATCGTTCTCGATAGCCACCGGCGGTGACCAACGACGATCGTCTCGTCAGCACGCCTGTCTGGTTGATCGCCACGCCGCCTTCCAAGTGAATTCCGTGAATCTCGTCGTGCTCCAGTGGGCGAGCAATCGGCGCGACGGGATCGCGATCGGCCAACATCGAATAGGCCTGACCACCGCAGGCGACGATCTCAGGATCGCTTTGCAATCGAGCGACTTGCTCTCGCAACCAAACGGGCGATGCAAAGTCGTCTGGATCGAGCCAGGCGACCAATTCGGTTTCCGCCGCCTCGAGCAAGCATTGTCGAGCGAGCGGTCGTCCTTGGTTCTCCGCCGAACGGACTTGAATCCGAGGATCCGCGAGCATCATTCGATTCACGATCTCCAGCGTTCGGTCCGTCGACCCGTCATTCCAAATCAGGATCGTGATCGGACCGCCGTAATCCTGGCGCTGAACGCTGACGATCGCATCCTCAATGAAGTTTTCTTGGTTGTATGCAGGCATCAACACCGTCACCGGCGGATGCTCGAGGGTCTCGGAGGAAGCGGGAGGGTCAGCCACGACTTGGTTCGAATTCCGGGAGCGGTTCAACGACTTTGGTCATTGAAGATCATGGTCAACGCAGGATGAAGTGCTTGATCAACTGTCTGTTTCGCGATCGGATCTTCGCTCGATAAACATAGTACGGGCAAGGTCGTGTCGGGTTCGCCGATCGCAAACACCTGGTAGCCCACGTCACGAAGGACCTCCGCACACTCAAACGCTTCGCGAATACCGTGGATTTCGATCAACAGTCTCGGTTTTTGGTTGGCCAATAGGTTCGTTCCGCCTCGAAGAATCGCGGCCTCCGCCCCCTCGGCATCGACTTTGATAAATGACGGCTCCAGAGGACTCAGCGCGTCGAGTGTCGTTGTCTCAACCGTGCACGATTCAAACGTTGGATACTGTTCCTTGGAGGCTTCGGAGACGACGCCGCCGCGCGATTCCAAGTATGCCATCGAATCGTAATTGCCTGAACTGACATAGCGAAGTGTCATCGTGCTGCTGATATCTGCCACAGCCTTCTGATGCACCTTCACATGAGCAAGCCCGGACCGGTCAGCCGAGTCAGCGATCCGCTTGGCGTGGTTGGGCAACGGCTCGAACGTTTCGACTCGACCCTCCGGTGCCAGACTGGCTAGCACCAGCGTGAAATAACCGTAGTGTCCGCCGATATCGAGGCAGACGGAGTCGCGGGACACCAAGGCCTGCATGATGCTGGTGCAGGGTATTTCGTATTGGCCTGGCACAATCTTGTCCGCGAACCCGGAGGGATACGGAAGCAGGATATCGGCTCCTTCCGCGGGGCCAGCGGAGATCGTGCACCAACGGTCGACTACTTTTACCGGCGGAGGTTCAAGCCAGGTTCTCGCGCGACGAACAATTGGCTTTGCGAGGCCTCGAATCAATTGCTTCATTGAATTAACTGGTCCACGCCCCGCTGACGTATTCTCCATGACACGATCTCAGGTTGGTGTCGTAGCATCGGGCGATCTTCGCTCCTTCACTTCGCACAGTTTAGCCAACGCTTTTTTGGGAAACAGACGGCGCGTTACGAAGCTTCGATGTCATTCGTTCGATTCCGGTGGGGACCGCGTCGAGTGGGGAAGAAACCGGATAGACTGGCTATGGCAGACACTCGACTCTCCTCCCGAAAAACGTCATGACAAAAAAGCAACTGATCCCTGTCCTCGCGTTCGGCATTTTCTTTGCCGCGAACTCTTGCGGCGAGAGTTTGGCGAGTGATCTAAAGCCAATCGAACGACAGCTTGAGGAACTGCTAACAGAGGTCGCCAAGGGATCGGATCGACAAGCGTTTCTCTATCCCAAAATGGATCAGACGTTTACCAGCTGGATTAACGCCACAGCTCCTGCCGCGCGACACTCGGTCGGATGGCCTGACGGCGATCGAGGCAAGCAGGCATTCAAACGGCGGCTCATCGAGGAAAAGAAAATTCACTCTCAGATCGATGAACTTCGACGCGTTCTGCAAACCTCTCGGCAAACTCAGTCGGTTTCCGTTCAGGCTCTCTGCAAGAGGCTGGCCGAACGTGGGAGGGGACGGGTCTTTGGGATTCCGGTTAGCAGCAAACGCAGCTTAGAGCAGTCGATTGCCAAGATCAGGACCGTTCCTCATCTGAGCGGGTACTTCGCCTTGATGCACCTCGTCGTCGCTCAGCAACAGCTCGCGCAGACGGATGGATACTCCAAGCTCGCCAGTGAGACCGGCGGGCTGGTCACCGAGTTAAGTCGGCTTCTCGAGAAAGACATGGCGGCGACCGAGCCGACCGCGCTGGGTCAGTGGCTGGATTCGATTTCGCGTCGCTACCAGATTCGCACCGTGAATCGCGATCAGGAGTTGCATCGGCGCAGCGAAATGGAATCACTGCTTTTGAAGCACCCGGCCCTGCGCAGGTACCTTGTCTCCCGACAAGCTCGAAAGATCACGCAGATGAGGTGGCAGGTGGCTCGCGAGACCCGAGCGTCAACTGAAACGGCGACAAGTCTCAAGGCGACGGAGCAATTGGCGGAGCGAGTTGAGCGGGCGTACCTCAAACGATGCGGAAGTTACTATGACCGCGAGTTGCAGCGTCTCATCCAATCTGCCGAGACGACTCAAGATGAAGTGCGTCATCTTCAGGAAAGTGGCGATGAAAGCAGTTTCGCGGTCGCGACCTATTCACTCGACCGCCGCCAAGTGACTGCCTCGCACCTGCGAGATGCGGCGCAGTGTGCCAAGGCGATGGGCGCGGGTGATTTCGCCGAGTCGCTTGAAACGCTTGTCAATCGTCTTGAACAGTGAAGTCGTCTCGCCGAGAGCCGCCTACCAGGACTTCATCCGTTTTGCGATGTATTTGACGGCTTCTTTCTTGTCTTTGTCCGTCATCACGGCGTGAAAGAGTTCGTCGTTGTTGCCCAGTAGTACAAGAATCCCCAGACCCGCGGGAAGGTAGTCTTGGTCGTTGGGATTACCTTTCATGGTGGCGTCATAAAGCACTTCGGCGGCTTGCTTTCGATGTTTGCCCAGTGTGCCTTTGAAGGCCTTCATCGCCGCTTTGCCTTTGCGATAAATCTGGACGCCAATTCCGGGCGTGGCGCTCACGACGTTTCCGACCGTAATGGCACCGACAGCGCTACCGGCGCCGGGAAGCACCATCGATCCAGCTGATCCCCCGACGGCTGCGCCAGCGGCACCAAACGCGGTTGCGGCCGCAGCGCGACCACCGGATCGTTTCGCCTTCATCGATTTCTTGTTGACGACGTAAGCGAGAGCGGACTGGACGTCGACGATCGCGCTCCGTTTGTCGTACGGAACCCACCCGGGATAGTGCCGATTGAGGAGCTGTTCCAGCTGTTCGATCTTGGTCATCGCAGCCGCAGCGGTCAGCGTATGCTTCATCGCTAGAATCAGAAACTTCGGCATGGGAGCAGACTCGATGGAGGTTGAATCGACGATTCGACGGGTCCAAAACTCGCGCCAAACACCATCGCAGCCGGGACGCTCGCGATCACAAACAGCGCGAACGCGAGGTCGGCACGGCCTGTCTGCCACAAACGCCGAACAGCTCGCTGTCTCAAACGCAGCCTTGGGCAAAAGGCTAGGTCAAGATCGACTGCGAGGTCGGCGCTGCGGCGGATTTCCGGGGAATCCTCGGGTTGTCATCAACGGCACCCGTCGTATCCTCCGTGCCGCTGGTTAACCATTTCTTCAGCCAACCAAGAACCATGCCCGAAGTGAACGAGCCGCAGCGAAATACTCTTTTCATCGAAGTCGTCGGCGCCGGGCTCCCCGAAGTCGACGGAATTTTCGTTCCGTCGACCGCGCCGCCCGTGGAGTCAGAGTCAGGAACACTCTCCAGCCCTGGCTATTGGAACGGGAAGATGGCCTGGGATCGTGCCGACGGAAGGTGCGAACGAAGTCCCGCGATCTCCTACTCCAACAGCTATCGGTCTTGGCGGATCTGTCGGCTCGACGGCCACCTGGCCTACGACTTCACCTGTGATGATGATCTTCCGCCGATCCATGGCGAGTGGCACGTTTACAAAAAGGGCGTCGCTCCGGCCCCCAAAGTCGTGATTCATCACTGCGATCCGCGGCAACCTTGCCCGGAACCGAACGTCGTCTTCGTACTCGGAGGGCCGGGGACTGGTAAGGGAACCATGTGCGAGTTGGCGGAGTCGCAATTGGGTTGGACACATCTTTCGACCGGAGAGCTTCTTCGCGAGGAGATCGAAGCCAGAGGCCCAAATGCCGAGATGATCGACCGCTTGCTAAGTGCCGGCAACCTCGCGCCGGACGAATTGACGGTCAGCTTGCTTCAATCAGCGATGGAAACGAAAACTCGCTCCACGGGACGAAAGGACTTCTTGATCGATGGGTTTCCACGCTGCCAAGGAAACCTCGATGCTTGGCATCAAGCCTTCGAGAGTGATCGCGAACTTCCGCAACTCGTTTTCTTCGAGTGCCCGTATGAAGTGCTGGAGAAGCGTATCCTTGGACGCGCAAAATACACCGGTCGGAGCGATGACAACGTCGAGAGTCTCAAACAGCGTTACGACACGTTTCAATCCGAAACGCTCCCAATCGTCGACTTTTTTGAGACGCAGGGCCGTTGCGTGAGGATCGATAGCAGCCAGGATCGCCAAGACGTGTACGCCGCACTCAAATCAACGCTCGCGACCTCTACCGACGAGGCGTTCGATGCGCAGCCGCTAACTGAACGCGCCGAAATGCTACTCGGACTGCGCCCGTGGCCCAAGAAACCGGTGTAGAAAATGCGGTGGATGGTCGCGGGGGTGGTGGGATTCGATCCCCACAGAATACCTCAGTTTTGGCGTGTTTTTGCCACGGGTGAACGGCAAGATTTCCGTACGATGCGGCCACACCGGTTGCATCCCCGCTTGGGCGACTTGGGGCAGTGTGCAGGGGCAAGCACGCAGGTGCCCAGCGGGATGCTATCGATGTAAAGATCCGCCGATGACTCACCTCACATTGACGACAGTGGGGTACAGAATGCCAGTCTCGCATGTATGATGTTCACGCACCCCGCTGGGGCCACCGCGTGATTTTGCCCCAATCCGCGGGTTCTTGGCTCTTGGCGGGGTGCCTCTGCGAGCGGCGAGCGCTTCAAGTGCGGACGTTGTTGCGTTTTAGCGCTGTTTTGCGTCTCGAAACTGTTTTTCGATATCGAGAAGCACGTCGATCTGGGGCACCCGTTCGGCATGCCCAACCGCGTTCTTGATCGTTCTAATTTTGGGCCGATTCAAGGCGGCCGGAGGCACATTAGGATTCAACGGTTTAGAGTGTTGCGAAACCGACGTCATCGCTTTCGCACTCCCTTCGAGGTTCTGCTTGATGCCAGCCAGGAAATGCTTCAACAGAGCCTGCTATTCGATCCCGCCGCCAAAAT
>JBCBLJ010000089.1:0-15975 GCA_038520195.1 Planctomycetota bacterium | reverse complement strand
GACGGCGGTGCCAATGTCAACAAACCAATCCAAAGAGCCGCGATACGGCCCCACGTCCAGTCACCGCGCAACTTCATCAGTCAACTCCGCAGCGTGTTGATCGAGAGGGCACGCAGTGTTCCCCGACGGCGTGCTCGGAGACACAATACGCCGGGCGTGACGTCCCGGTTCAAAACCCGACACTCAACGCACAAGCCGCTCGATCAATGGGGGTCAATCGCACCGCGCCGTGATCCCGCACCGTGATCCCGCACCGTGATCCCGCACCGTGATCCCGCGCCGTGATGCCCTCGTGATCACGCAAACACGCCTGTTCTCAGAGGCGGTCAGCCTGTCGGGGCTGAGAGAGCAAGGAAGAAAAGCCTCGCGTTCAATCTTCGACATCGGCTTCGAGCGCCGCCTTCGCTCTTGCAAAGTCCTCGGTGTCTTCGACCACCTCGCCGTCGCGTAGCACGATCGTGCGTTTCGCATTGCGGGCAACATTTTGGTCGTGCGTGACGAGGATCACCGTAATCTTTTGGTCCTCGTTCAACTCTCTGAACAATCGAATCACCTCGCGACTGGTTTTTGAGTCGAGGTTTCCCGTCGGCTCATCTCCCATCAAAATCGAAGGCCGATTGACGAGCGCACGGGCGATGGCGACGCGTTGCTGCTGCCCTCCGGACAGCTGACTCGGATGATGGTGATAACGATCTCCTAGCCCAACCTTGCCGAGCATCTCCCGCGCCCGATCATGACGCTCGCGGGCCGAGATGCCGCGTGCATAGAGCATCGGTAGCTCCACGTTCTCCAGCGCCGAGGTACGATTGAGCAGATTGAAATTCTGGAACACGAAGCCGAGTTGCTTGTTGCGAATCCGTGCCCGCTGGTCGCGATTCATCGTCACGATCTCGTGCCCATCGAGCAGGTAACTGCCATGCGTGGGTCGATCTAAGCAGCCGAGCGTATTCATCAATGTCGACTTGCCGCTTCCCGAGGGTCCGATCAACGCGACATACTCGCCGAGTTCAATATTGAGTGTGACCGTTCTCAGAGCGTGGACTTCCACCTCGCCGAGATCATAGACACGTCGCACATCATCTAGCTCAATCAACGGCATCGCGATCACTCGTAACGAAGCGCGTCAATCGGGTCGAGCTTGCTGGCACGCAGCGCGGGGTAATACCCAAAGAAAATACCGACGGCGGCCGCAAAGCCCATCGCGACCAGAGCCGCGGGAAGAGAAACCACCATCGGCCACTCCGCCCCAGGCTTGTACGCATTGATGACCATCGTGGCCGCCATCGACATGCCCGTCCCGACGCTCAGTCCGATCAGTCCTCCGATGGAGGAAAGCACCACCGACTCGATCAGGAATTGCCGAAGAATGTCCCTTCCTCGCGCGCCGATGGCCATCCGAATTCCGATCTCGCGGGTTCGTTCAGTAACGGAAACCAACATAATGTTCATGATGCCGACGCCGCCGACCAGCAACGAGATGCCCGCGATCGCCGAAAGCATCAATGTCAGCGAACCGGTGATGATCCCGAGCGTCGCCGCGATCTCCGTCGTGTCGTGAACCTCAAAATCGGACTCCTCACCGGCGGCAATCCCATGACGATCATTTAGCAGATTCTTGATCTGCGTGGTCGCGGAACTCATCTGCGATGAACTACGAGCCGAAACCATGATCGCGTGGACCGTGTCTTTTGCGGTCCCGTTGATACGCTTACGGACGGTTGTGTGCGGCATCAACAGGACGTTGTCCTGGTCGTCGCCCACCATGTTGGCCCCCTTCTTTTCAAGGATGCCGATCACCTGCATCGGAACACGGTTGACTCGAATTGTCTCACCGATCGGATTGGTCGTGCGAAACAATTTGGGAATCATCGTGTGGCCCACGACGCATACCTTTTCATTCGATTCGACGTCCGACTCGGCGAAAAAGGACCCCGCCTTGAGCCGCCAATCACGAACGACCAAGTAATCGGGCCCAACACCGAGCATCTCGCGAGGGCTCCAATTCTCGTTGCCGTAGATGACCTGCCCGCCGGTTCCGACGATCGGGGACGACGCCAGTACCGCCGGACACTCATCGCCGATCGCGTTGGAATCCCCCGAAGTCAATGTCGGCGCCCCGCTTTGGCGGACACCGTCGCGTTCGGTCTGCCCAGGCGTGACGAACACGACGTTGGTTCCAAGTGTCTCGAACTCGCCTTGGACCAATCGGTGTGCACCTTGGCCGATCGAAACGATCGTTGTCACGGCCGCGATCCCGATCACCACGCCGATGATCGTCAGTACGGCCCGCATTTTGTTCTTCATCAACGCTCGAAGCGCGATGCGAACGGTATCAAAGATAGACATCCGCTAGGCTTTCTTTCCCGTCACCAGTTTGTCACCCGGCTTGAGTTCGCCGGTCTTCATTTCGGTGAAACCCTTCTCGCTCAATCCGGTTTCGATTTCGACCGCACGAAGTTGCTCTCCGTCAACGACCCAAACGTGACGTTTCTTGCGTTTGCGCCTCGCCTCAGCCTTTTCGGTGGCCGAAAGCTCTTCCGACTCCGCTTCGCTGTCATCATTCGATTCTTTTTCGGCCTTCCAATTCGTACCATCGATCAACTTGCGGTCCTCTTCTCGAACCAGCTTGACGTTGTCGGGGAAATAGCGAAGCGCCGAATTGGGTACCTTCGGCACGTCAGTCGTCGAATCCACTTCGAACGAGATGCTGGCGGTCATTCCCGGTAACAGCTTAAGATCCGGGTTGGCAGCCGCGATCACCACCGGGTACGTCACCACATTCTGATTCGTCACACTGCTTACCCGAATCTGTTCGATCTCGCCGGTAAACGTGTCCTCCGGATGCGCATCGACGGTGAATGTGACCGGGCGTGTCTCTTCCTTCGCTTTCTGGATCAACCCGATATCGGCTTCATCCACCGATGCGAACACGTGAACCTTCTTTCGAAGGTCGGGCGCGACCACGAACAACTCGGGCGTCTGGAACTGCGCTGCAAGCGTCTGCCCCGGGTCAATCTTTCGATCGATCACCACTCCGTCAACAGGAGCGACGATCTGGCAGTAATTCAGATTGGCACGCGACGTTTCAAGTGAAGCTTCCGCCTGCTTGATCGAAGCCTTGGCGAGCTTCCGCTGGGCCTGGAGCGATTTGACCTCAAACGTGAGCACGTCCATTTCGCGGTCCGACAAGTAACCCTCGTTTTTCGTCCGCAAGCGTTTCCCACGCTGGTAATTGTTGAGAGCCTGCTGGAGCTGAGCCTCAATTCGTTCGAGACTCGCGACCTGGGTCGCAAGCGTCGCTTCGTCGCGCTCGACACCCGCTCGGAACAGACGAGGGTCAACCTTGGCCAGACAGTCCCCCTCTTTGACCTCGTCATTGAAGTCGACATGTAACTCGACAATCGGTCCGGAAACAAAGGACCCCACCGACACCGAAAGCACCGGCTTCACCGAACCCGTCGAATTGACGTATCGAGTGATGTCCCCGGAGGTGACCTCTTCGGTCTCCCACTCCACGCGATTTCGTTTTTCCCAGTAATCCATCGCGGGCTTGTAAGCCAACGCACCAATGGCACCGAGAATGCCGAAAACAATCAGTAACTTCAGAATGGTCTTCATCGCAAGCGTATCGGAGTCCCATCGCGATCGTCATACGGCTCTTTTTCGACAGCGAGGCTCTGTACAACGCGGCCCGTGAGTCAAAATCGGCGACAGTAGCTGCGTCAATCGTGGCCAGCACCCACAGTGCCGTTTCAGCGACCGACTCTCACCACCGCTTCCCCGGAAAAACGCCAGTGAGGTGGCGTTTTCAAACAGAGCCCAGGACCCACCCGTGCCGGTGCCAAGTCTAGTCGATGGACGGATTGGTGTCGCAGTCAAATCGTGGATTCGAACCGGCGTGCCATTTCTTGCCCAAACGGTCGGGAATTCGACAAAATCGACGTGAGAACCAACCAATCCGCCTAGACGATCCGCTCTCGGAATCCGGGTGTCGGTGTTCGTCCCCCCAACCACTGGGAATGGGCCGCGCGCTTGACTCTCGCCACACCACCGGCCACTGACTTCGCACTCAACCGTGGTTTTTGAAAACCATCACCTGTACGATCGTCTTCGCTCGCTTGCTGTCGATTTCGAGCTTTTCCTGAAGCGTGTCGATGAACTCCTTTTCCTCCTGCTCCACGACCCCATCGGCAAGCACAATGTCGACCGCGTTGGCGAAAACGCACTCGCGCAGTTCCGGTGGCACCGCCGGATAGGACATATCCAGCAGTTTCTCTGGACCGCCGCGACGCAGTTCACCGGCCAATCGATTGTGCAGCGACGCGTGCTGCTGGTCGGTCAACCTCGAGAAGAGTTTCTTCTGGTGGATAATCATCCCCAGCGCCTGAGACTCTTCGTCGCCGACATGCCCGTCACAGGCCGAGGCACACAGCAACACGCCGGCGAAACCCTCCTGCGGCCCAAAAGGCTGGCCGCCTTCGAGAGACGGATCCTCATCAAAAACATCATCAAATAGTGACATGGTGTGTCCTCCCGTTATTGTCCCGCAAGTCAGCCTTTGTTCTTGATCACCATCACGCTGGCAATCGTTTTCGCTGTCTCAGCGGGAATCGCCAGCTTCTTCATGAGCGTGTTGATGAATTCCTTTTCGTCAGCCTCGAGAACGCCGTCGGCCAGCACAATGTTACAAGCATTGGTGAATGCCGACTTCTTCAAGTTCTCCGGCAGCGTTTGAACACACCCGTCGACAAGGACGTCGGGCCCACTCTTTTTGAGAACTCCCATCAACTTATTTAGCACTTGATTGAACTGCTTTTCATTCACTCGTTCAAACAACTTCATGCGAAAGAGTGTCGTAATGAACTGAGCGAATTCGTCCTCGCTGATATGCCCGTCGCAGGCACTGGCCGCGAGCAAAATCCCAGCGAAAGACTCTTGCGGCGTCAACTTGGTGCGGGAATCCAGTCCGCTAAACAAAGTATCAAAAAGTCCCATTTTGGCCTCGGTAGGACGGAGGAAAGTTCCTGGTAGCATAGCAACTCCAGCCCCCCATGAGTGGGTCAGGCGACAGAAAACCAGAGAATGGCGTCGCGCTCATCCGCGGCCGCTTAAAAACAAATCCAAGCACACTCTGTCAGCGGGAACGCGCTACTCTCAATGAGCGTTCAATCCACAGCTCGCGCGTGTCGGCCGCACACGCTGATCGTCGAAGACAAACATCGCGACGACAACAACGCTGAATGACGACTTGGACATCACGACGCCGTCCATCGCACCCAAGACGCTAGCACCCACGGCTCTAAGCTCCCTCGCCAAACATCAAGACAATCGCCTCGGACGGTTCCTCCCCGGCGTTCCACCAACGATGTTCGGCGTGGGGAGGAATGAAGACGGCGTTGCCAGCGGAAAGTGAGATCCGGACACCATCAATTTCGCCCTCGGTCGTTCCCTTCGTGGCGACGGCCAGCATTGGAAATGGCATCGCTCGCTCGCGCGGCCCATCATGGACGCGGTCTCCCGGCATCACACGATACCAGCCGGATCGAAACCCGGGCTGATAGTAAAAGATTCCGAATTGGGAACCGTGCGCTTTACGAGTCCGAATCGAGCGGAACGGAATCTTCTCCGGAAATCCACGTGTCCAGAAGTGAAAGGAGAATGGATTGATTTCGCCCACCTCCGCGAGCGTGGGCTCGTAACCTTTCATATGCGTGACACTCATTGGAGTGTAGTCATCCTTGAAGGCCTTACCTTGAGCCGTCATGGCATTCATTTTTCCGGCGTCAATCGCACGTAGTGTCTCGAACTCGACTCGGTAAACAAACGTGGCTTCCGAGGGAAGACCCTTGCGCAGCGAGACGCCCCACTGATCTCCCGTTTTCTTACCCGCCACGTCCACGGTCCATTGGCCGTGTCCTGGCACGTTGATCCCGAAGGTTCTGGGCATGGCGGCAAATCGATCCGCCCTGAAGTCCTCGACGAACATCTGCAAGATGCGTTCAGCCCCGCCAGAATCCTGTCGCTCGGCTTCGTCGTCAAACGCCAAGCAATTCGTCGGCCAGGTCGCCAGAAGACAGAGGAAAATGCCACACGTCGATAACAACCGATGGCAAGGACTCATGATTCAGTTCCCCGTAAGGCTCGAGTCTTCCGAGATGTCATAGCAAACCACTTCAACATCGTTGCGGACAATCAGTTTTCCGTTTGCGATCACGGGCTGGTTCCAGGTCTTTCCTTCGAGTGCTGAAAAACGATGCAGCACCTTCAGCTCCTCACGATCGGCTTGCACGAGGACCAGCTCCCCGTACTCGGAAACCACGAGCAACAGCCGATCCTGTTCAACGTACAGCACCTGCCCGTGACCAAATCGACCACGTTTCCAGAGACGGTTTCCGCTACCCAAGTCAACGCAGGTAAAGATGTTCTTGTCGAATCCGAAGAGACAGTCGCCCGCGACGACAAAGTGATTGAAGTAGGGCTTCAGTGCCCGGCTGGCCCAGCGTTCGGCGGTGGTCCACTGCTCATCGAGCAGCTCGACCGAGACCCGGCTTGTCCCCACCCCATAGCCCGTCCCGATCAGCACATCATTTCCGACGATCGCCGGCTGAACGATTCGAGCCGCTCCGCCACCCAGCTCCGACGCGTGCTCCCACAAGAGTTGGCCATCGTCGGGATCGTACGACGCGAGCCCCCTTTCCGTCATCATGAGCACTTGGGGGATACCATGCAGGACCGCGAAATGGGGTGTGCTGTAAGACAGAATGCCATTCCCTGATTGCCAACGTGGTTCGCCCGTCTCTCGGTCATAGGCAATGAGTGCTTTACCGTCCCAGGCTCCTGCAAAGACAATCACGTTGGGTCCGACGACCAATGGTGAACTCGCGAAACCCCACATCGGAATGCTGGCGCCCGTGTCGTCGACGAGGTTTCGGGTCCACACCGGTTCGCCGGTATTGGCATCGAGACAGTGCACGCTGCCGCTTGGCCCCGTCGCAAACAACCTGTCGTCGACATAGGTCGGTGTCGCCCTCGGACCGACGCCGCTGATTGACTCGGTGAAACGATTCTCCTGGACGTAGCGCCATCGCTCTCGCCCCGTACGCGCGTCGTAAGCCGAAATCACCTCCTGGTCGCCGCGTTGCTCCTGTGTAAAGAGCCAGTCACCGACGACGGCAAACGAAGACCAACCCGGCCCAATTCGACGACGCCAAAGTTCGGGCAAGCCGCCTTGAGGCCAGTCTTTTCGAATCGAAACGCCTCGCACGATTCCGTCCTGAAGAGACCCACGGAATTGCGGACTGTCGTGATCCGAGGACCGAATGACCTCTTGGGTGGACTTGCCGGACAGCGAATCGGCGCGCAGCTCCGAAAGGAAAATGTGCTCGTCTGTCTTGCCCCATCGCCACACGAATTCCGAATTGAGATCACCGTCCACTCCCTGCATGCGAAACTGCGTCCATAGAATCAGACTTGCCGCGGTAAACGTGATCGCGAGTAATCCACGCTTGAGAAATGGCCGCTTTCGAAAGAGCTGAAACGCGACGACACCGCTTGCAGTAGTGCACGGAACGACGAACATAAAAAATGCGAACATCATCGTCGCGTCCGTGAACTGCCAAGCCAACCAAAGCATTGCGACAACCGCGACCGGGAACGCGAATCGTGCGTAGAGAGGCGCCCCGCTCAACAAGAGCCACCAAAGCAATAACAGCAGCGTTCCCAGTGCTGGACCAAGGAGCTTGCTATTGAGGACCGTTTGCGGGTTATCCAAAAACTCCGCCTCAACGGAAATGTCCTGCTGTCCCGCCTGCTGATTGAGCGCCAGTTGTGACCACATTTGCGGCACAAACATGATCGCAAACTGCACCAGCAAAATGGCAAACGCGGGCCACAGGCGGAGCGATCGCACTTGGCCATCTTTAGAAAGGTGGTCGCTCGTTTGCTCTCCCATGATGTCTGTCCCGAGTTCTACGATCCCGCCCATTTCGACTTTCTCGTCGGGTTGAGAATATCAGCGCACCTGCGGGAGTCTTGAACAGATGGGACATCTCACCAAATCGTCGCGCCGTTATCCGCTTGAACTTCGGCCGGGGTGATTCCCGCGAGCTGCATGAATTCGCGATTCATATGAGACTGATCAGCGTAGCCCGACGCCGATGCGATCTGCGACAAACGAAGATTCGGAGAGGCTCTTCCCAGCCGCACGGCCTGGTCGAATCGGACGACTCTCCCAAACAACTTCGGCGATAGCCCCACTTCTTCCCGAACCAGCCGCCCGAGATGACGACGCGATACATCGAGCTTTCCCGCTAACGAACTCACTCCGCAGTTGCCCGCGTGCTTTCGCATCTCGCGAACGACTTGACCGACCGCCCCACTTCCGCTGTTTGCGGCTCGCTCCCGAACCCAGCGTTGCAGCAGCCCGACGCAGCTTTCCTGATTGGTGTCACCCATCAGACGTTCTGAAAGCTCATCGAGCTTCAACCGGGATGGATCCACCACACGCGTTAGGTCTTCGCATCGATCGGACACTTGGTTCATCGGAATGCCCAAGGTTCGAAAACCCCCGACAGAACTGAGCTGAACGATGAATATCTGGCTTGATGCCGCGAGTTGAATATCGAACGCGCTCGTTCGAGGCCCAGACAAGCTGACGGGCGACCACGACTCACCGTCGTTGTCCGTTGAAACAAGCCGCGTGCCGTCGCGCTGAAAGACCAGATACGGAGTCGCGTCGGGCAACACCGTCGCTCGCACATCGGACGCTGCTTGAATGGTCCAAATCCCCTCCAATACATCCTTGAGACGGTCCGGTGCCGGGAACCAATGAGACTGCATGTGCTTTCGCTCCGATCGACAGGAGGAATTCTGACTGTCGTACCGTAGTCTGACGGCGAACGTGACCGCGCCGAAAGAACGACGATTCGTCAAATCGTTCTGCGTTGCGGGGTCGTTCAAGGCCCCACAACACCGCGTCTAACTCCACATCTGGAAGTCGCCGGCGGCCTCGAAAGCATTTTCGTAGTGCTTCATACGAGTGGGTTCCGCTTGACCTCGAGGCCACCAAATTGCGATCACGTCGAATCGGCAGGGCGTACCAAGGAGTTTTCGACGCTTCAAGAAACGCAAGGCGGCACGCGTGATCCGCCCCTGCTTTTGCTCATCAACACGATCCGCGGGATGACCGGGACGATCGGTTCGCAAAGTCTTCACTTCGACAAAAACCAGCGAACCGGTGCGACGATGGGCAGCAATCACGTCGATCTCACCCGCGCGATCCGACTCACTCTCGGCGATCACAACGAGCCCCTTTTGGCGTAGCAGCCGCGCGGCGACCTGCTCGCCTTGTCGACCGATCGGCGCCTCGGGATCGATCGCACCATAGCGCCAATCGACGTAGCGGCGTCGACAGTCAGTAAGCAGACGAGAAATCACGGTCGCCCCCATCGACCTCCTCAAGCACCCCGCGACGAATGGGAAGGTGCTGCCGAGATCGGCTCGACTTGGTCATCCAGACTCGCCGTCGCCGCAAAGACAACGAGCGATCCGCCGGGACTGCTGTCACATGCTTCCGATCAAGAATCACGGTTAACAGCCGAGATGATGCCCCGACGGTATTTGTCGGCGGATGGACTTGCCTCCCGCTTTCGCTTGCATCGCCTAGTTGCGGCGTCGTTCCTTGAGGCGAACCGCCTTGCCGACTCGGCCGCGCAGGAAGTACAGCTTCGCGCGTCGAACCACGCCGCTGCGTTTCACTTCGACCTTCTCGATCCTCGGACTGTGAATCGGGAACTTGCGTTCAACGCCTTCGCCGGCAACGATTCGACGAACCGTGAACATCTCCTTGGATCCGCTTCCGGAGATCGCAATCACGACTCCCGTGAAAACCTGGATTCGCTCCTTGTTGCCTTCCAAAATTCGAAGGTGCACATCGACGGTATCGCCGATCTCGAATTCCGGCGGTTGCTCCTTGATCGAGGACTCCTCGACCTTCTGCATGATCGCTTGACTCATCAGTCTTCTCTTTTCGTTTCGAGTCTTCAGTCGTTTTCCTGATCGAGCAAATCTGCTCGACGTTGTTCGGTTTTCAGGCGGCTCTGCTCATCCCGCCACGCCGCGATCGCTTCGTGGTTTCCGCTCAGTAACACATCGGGCACCCGATGGCCACGAAACTCTCTCGGCCTCGTGTACTGCGGAAACTCCAACAACCGATTCCCACGGCTGAAAGAGTCGTCCACGCTGCTGTTTTCATCCCCGAGGACGCCTGGCAACAACCGCACGACGCCATCGATGACCGTCATCGCCGCGACCTCGCCTCCGTTGAGGATAAAGTCACCGACGCTGATCTCCTCTGGTTCCAATAAATCGATCACTCGTTGATCGAATCCTTCGTAACGACCACAGAGCAACATCAGTCGCTCGCTGGTCGCCAACTCTTCCGCCAGCCGCTGGTCGAATCGCTTTCCCTGAGGAGTCAGCAAAATCCGTCGCGCGGGCATCGGAGCCATCTCTTCGACCGCTTCGACGCATCGGGCCGTCACGTCGACTTGGATCAACATGCCCGGTCCGCCGCCAAAAGGCCGATCATCGACTTTGCGGTGAGGCGAGTCTTCTGCCCAATGTCGCAAGTCATGCCGCTGAATGTTGACGATCCCTTTGGTGATCGCCTTCTCCAGCAAGCTCTGTGTCAGGTACCCATCGAAAATCGCCGGGAACAAGGTGACGATGTCAAATCGCACTCAGCCAACTCCCGGTTTCGATTCGGCACGTTACTCAGCAGCTGCTTCGGTTTCCGCGGCCGCATCCCCTTCGGCCACAGCCTCCTCGGCTGGGGCTTCTTCGGCGGGCGCTTCCTCGGCGGGCGCTTCCTCGGCGACTGGTTTCGGAGGCGCGGGCGGTGCCGGCGCGTACTCCTTGCGTTTGCCCAGTCGCTCCAACGCTTGCTTCTGGGCGTCGAGGTGCGTCCCCTCGGTGCCGTACTTTTTGATCAAGACCGCCACCTTCTCGCTCGGCTGAGCACCCACGCTCAACCAGTGATCGATACGGTCGCCCTTGAGCTGAGCACGGGCATCGGTTTCGGGGCACATCGGGTCGTAGAAGCCAAGTTCCTCAATCACCCGGCCGTCGCGCGGAGAACGCTGGTCCATCGCGCAAACACGGAAAAAGGGACGGTGGGTACGACCCATCTTTTTCAGACGGATTCGAACAGTCATTCGCAAATACTCCAGGAAATCGTTCTGTTTATTCGTCGCGTCGGTGACTACCGACTTCTGTTCCGTTTCATCTGCCGCTTCATCTTTTCCCGCTGCTTTTTCATTTTCGCGCGTTCGGCATTGGACAATCGCTTGCCCGTACTCTTCTTCACACGCATGCTGCCAAGGTTCGGGTCACCACCGGCCATCGCGCCTTGAAGCTGCTGCATCATCTTGGCGCGGTCCATCATGCTACCGCCGGCCATGCCCTGCATCAGAGGCTTCATAACCTCGAACTGCTTCACCAATTGGCTGATCACCGGAGTTTCGACCCCGGCGCCCTTGGCGATCCGAGTCCGACGCGAAGCATCAATCATCTTCGGCGTCCGACGCTCCTCCGCGGTCATGCTGTTAATCGCACCGATGGTCTGCTTGATCCCGCCTTCGGCTTCCTCGCTTTCGAGCGCCTCTTTGAACTGGCCCATCCCCGGCATCAAGCCCATCATTCGGCCCATCAAGCCTGGCTTGCTGACCTTCTCCATCATGTTCTTGAAGTCATCGAGCGTGAAATCGCCCGACGCCATCTTCTGCTCAAGCTCTTCGCGTTCCTTCTCGTCGACGATCCGGTGCGCCTCGGTCGCCGCAGCGACGATATCGCCCATCTGCAGGATGCGTCCCGCCATGCCCTCGGGGCGAAACTGTTCGAGCGCATCAAAGTGCTCGCCCGTACCGATGAATTTGATCGGCACACCCGTCACGTGCTTGACCGACAACAAAGCCCCGCCGCGGGCATCGCCGTCAAGTTTGGTCATGATCACGCCATCAAGCTCCAACGCCTTGTTGAAAGCATCGGCACTGTTGACCGCGTCTTGGCCGGTCATCCCGTCGACCACCAGGTAGACGTGATCGGGGCTGACTTTCTTATCGATCCGCTGGAGCTCGGCCATCAACTCTTCGTCGATCGCCAACCGACCCGCCGTGTCCAAAATCACGACGCGGGCACCTTCCTCGATCGCCTTTTTGACCCCGTTCTTACAGACCTGAACCGGATCCTTGTTGTCGCCTTCGCTGTAGACCGGGACGTCCAGCTGGCGGCCAATGACGTGCAGCTGCTCGATCGCCGCCGGTCGCTGCAAATCCGCCGCAACGAGCGTCGGCTTGACGTTCTGTTCCTTCAGCAACTGCGAAAGCTTGCCGCAGGTCGTCGTTTTCCCGCTCCCCTGCAATCCACACATCATGATGATCGTCGGCCCATCTTTCTTCAGATGGATCGACGCGTCGACGGGACCGAGGATCGCCGTCAACTCGCTGTGGACAATCCCGACCAGCTCTTCTTCCGGCCGCAAACTGAGAAGCACCTTTTTCCCGAGCGCCCGCTCGGAAACATGCTTCATAAAGTCCTGGACAACCGGATAGCTAACGTCCGCATCCAGGAGCGACTTTTCCACAATCGCCAACCCTTCGCGCATGTTGCTCTCGGTGAGCTTGCCTTTGCCTCGCAAGCTCTTGAAAGCAGATTGCAGTCCGTCCGAAAGGGAGTCAAACACGGCGAAAGAGGGTGGTAAATCGACGAAAATAGCCGCCGGTCCGCCCGAAAAGCGCACCGATAGCCGCATTGGAAAGCCCGGCAGTGTACGAGCCGCGAGGCGGTTTTGTAAATGGAGAAAGCCGCGACTTTGAGACCCGAATCGCAACCAGCGGCTGCTCACCCTCCGCCAACACCAATCCCTCACCGCGAATGCTGTCGTCCGTAGAACGTCTCTGAGTGGAAAACTCGTCTATTTTTGCTTCGACCCCTCGATCAACCCCGCCGTCTCGAGCGCCCACTTCAACGGCTCATCCTCGGTCACCAGACCCAAATGAGTCAACGAAAAAGTCTTGGAGCTCGCGGGCTTGGCCAGATCCAATGCACTCTCCAAGGTCACCGCTCCGTCGGCCGCCCCATCGGTTAGCTCCGGGGCCTCCAGCAGCCGCGACATCCGATCCGAGTACTCGGCCGAAACGCCAAGCCTCCCAAGTTCTGCCGGCAACCGACCCGTCAAACGCGCCCGCCGCTCGGCACTCAGAAAACTCTTCGTTCCCGCCGCCAAGTGAAACTGCATCGTTGTCGGCCGTCGCCGGTGGGCCAGCTCGGTAAGAAACTCGCTGCCGGGCCGCAACGCCGAAGCCGCTTCGCCCCGACCATCGTGCACCGTGTCCAAGCCACCGGGCGTCCGCGTCGCCAAGCGATAAGCGACATCGTAAAGCTCTAACTCATCATGGAACTCCACGAGATTCGAGCCTCGAAACGGCGTCCCAAAGGTGAACACATTCGGGACCGACGAAGCCGGGAAGTCTGGCTCACCTGCCGCCCAAGTCACGATCAATCCACCCAGCGAGTGCGCAAAGATGTGCAGCTTCAACCTCGATTCCCGCCGCAAGAGCTCCGCGACCTGCTCCGCAAAGTGCTTGCCGATCTCCGCCGGCGGACCGTCATTGGGATACTCGAATGAAATGGAATCGACACCCCACTCGGCGCATCGTTCGCGGGCCTTCGCAAAGGTCGATGCACCGCCCTCCAATCCGTGCACGAACAACACCGCTGCGTCGGACTTCAACTCGCCGACGCCCAACAACCGCGGCGGAGCAAGGTGACGCATCAATTCCCACTTCGGCACACCGTTGTTTCGAATCTTCAATTCGTTCGGCGATAGCTCGAACTCGATCTTGCCGACCAACTCGAGAGCGACCAAACCCAGCCGATCTTGGTTGCCCAGTTCACGCCAACGCGGCTGAGTTTTGACTTGCCCGCCAAAGAATCTGCGCAGCCGATTCTCGTCGTACCGCCCCTCGACCAACGGCAATCGAATCGTATCAGCGAGATCCGTCCCCTGAGCGGATACGGAGGAACTGAAGACCGACACAAGCAGGAGCGCGGCCGCGGCGCGTTGGATCACCGTCTGCCGTCTTCCCAAACGAGACGCCTGCAAACAAATCGCAACCCACGCGCCGATCAAGCTCAGCACACTGATGCCCAGTAAGCTTGCGATGCAACGCACCTGCACTGCCCTGCCCTGCTCGACCGGCTCGGTCGCCAACGCGAACGAGCGAATCCACTGATCACCGTATCGCGACAAAGTCGCATATGAAATCAACGACGTCCAATACATCGGTCGCTCTTCATCCAAATCGTCTTCCCAGCCGTCGTCGTCCTCCTCTTCGGCTGGTTCCACAATCGACAAGCGGTCGTAATCGGCCAGCGGCTCGTAGCCGTCAGGATTTGAAACAGCGAACGGGACGCTAAACAAGATTTGAAACATCATCACGACGGGCAGCATCGCCGACGCCAACAACGGCGCACGGCCGGCGATCGAAGAAATGAAGAGTCCCACCAGCGTCGCGGAGATCGACACCACAAGCAAACACAACCACACCCCCGGCACCTGCATCCAATGCTCGTTCACGAAGAAAGACCTCGACAGCCAAACGTGCCGGATGCAATACAACAGCCCCGCGAACACCGTCGTTTGAAACATCCCCGCCAAGCAAAGTACGCCGGCTTTGGCCCATAGCAGGCCACCCCAAGAAATGCCATAAGACAGTTCATAATCATACAGCTCGCGGTCACGCGTCACCGACAGATGACTTTGGCTGGCTGACATCCAGATGACCGAAATGACAGCCAGAAATCCGAGCCGAGCCATCGGTGCCATGTCGCCATACAGCCCGTCCTGAAGACTGCGATCCGGGTCTGTCGGCACGCTGACCGCCACCGCAAATGCAAACAGCAGCGGCACCAGCAACCAACCGACCGTCAAGCTCGGAAGCTTGATCGAACCCCATGACAACGCTCGCAATCTCGGTGATGTCAACTTCTGCCGCTCGCGAGAAAACAGGATCCCGAACTGTCGAAACCAACGGGGCAGTGAACTCGACAACGATTCGTCCGATGTTCCCGCAACGAACTCCATGCCCCGCGAATCATCCGACTCGACCGCGCCGCCGTTCTCGGTCGGCTTCATCTCGATCACACGATCAAAGTGCTCCAAGACGTGCCGGTGATGTGTCACCGCGACAATGCTTGCGCCCCGCACCGCCAAAGATCGCAACAAACGAATGACGGCACCCGCCGTCTCGTGATCCAGCCCGCTATCGGGCTCATCCAGGACGATGACTCCGGCCCCGGAAAGCAGCGCACCGGCGATGCGAAAACGCCGCAGTTGGCCACCGCTGAGCTCCGCAGGAAACTTTGTTTGAAACGACGTGGGCAATCCGACCGCTTCGAGCGTGATCTCCACATCGATCGGTTTGACCTCGCGACCGTAGAGTCTGCCAATCGAAAACAACGCCTCACCCAGACGTAAGTCTTGATGCACGAGGTCCTTCTGCGGCACAAAATAGATCGCACCATCGGGCACTGCCTGGGACAATCCGCTGCTATCGCGGATGGTCTCCAGCAACGTTGACTTTCCGCATCCGCTCGGCCCCACCAGCGCGGTCATCTCGCCACGGCGAAGGACCAACCGCGTTCGCGTCAGTCGCGTGTCCACCTCCGCATCGATACTCAGGTCGAGTCCTGGAATCGGCTGAACCGGACGCAGCTTCCCAGCACCGGTGTGTTTCCACGCCAGTGGACCGCACTGCAGCACATCGCCTTCTTCCAACCGCCGTGATCGCGACAACCGACCGTCGACGAACACCGCTCCATCGAGAACTCGCCGAACACCATGCGGCATTGGTGAGGGGCAACGATGATCTGTTTGTCGTCGCTCTCGATGGAGCGGTGTTCGTCGACGGTCGGTTG
>JBCBLJ010001121.1:0-2014 GCA_038520195.1 Planctomycetota bacterium | reverse complement strand
CTTTTGGCGGTTTTCGCGGATGGTTTCAACCGCCTTGCCCAGGTCGGATCGGAGCTCCAACTTGAGGAAGCGCTCGCAACGCCGCTGCCGGTGGTCAACGTCGGTGCGGGCGAACACCTGCTCTTTGGCGAGGTGTTGTCCCAAATACACTCGAAGATTGATGCGGCGGTCGAGGCCGATCCCGGGAGCCTCTTTGAAGCGGGCCTAAATGACGAGATCGAGGAAACGGAACTCGAATCGGATCTGCTGATGGCGCTGCCAGGTCTCGACACCGTCCGGGTTCGCGGCGAACAAGTTGGGGACCTGCTGACGGTCCAGATCGACGGAAGCAACTCGATTGAATCGGTCTACTCGTTGGGTGAAGCTGGCGCCGCGGAGGGATTCCACTTCAACACGACCGAAACCGCGAGTTGGACGACGGAGTTTTCGTTCCACTTTTCGATCGAACATCCCAGCAGCCAATTTCTGCTGCTCGATCCGCAATTGAACGTTACCGCGGCGCTCCGAGAGGTTGTGAGTCTGGCGGCCGAAAATGCGCCATCAGCTGCGCTGTCCGATGCCGACCTGAACTTGTCTGTTCGGTTGGGAAGACTCGACGGGCCGGATCATACGATTGCGTTGACCGTTGCCGGAAGCCCGCTTATGAGTGCCGACTCGGTCCCCGAACTCATTGGGGTTTTGAACGAATCGTTGACTGCCGCCGGGCAAGACTCCGTTGAGTTCTATGACGCGGGCGACTTGGTGGGCGTGCGAGCAACGAGTGGGCAGTGGACCGAAATGTCGCTCTTCGGTGCGAGTCGTCTCGGGTTTGACGAAGCGCCGAGTGCCATCGGTAGTGTCAACACTCCGGTGGAGATCGGCTTGCTACCTGCCGCGATCGAGAACGGCGTCGCGGCTTTCGATGTTTCGATCCCGGTTCACTTTCAGAACCAGTCTGGCGGATCAGAGTTCACCATCGACGAGCTAACGCTGACGTCGAACGGTGGCACAACATCGATTGAAGATCTGCTTCGCCTCGAGCCGACGGGGACTTCGTCGGTGACGCTTCCGGTGACGTCGGCCGCTTCGATTCCCGACGGCGGGGCCGCGATCGTCCAGACGCCGGCACCGATCTTCACCGAGAGCACTCCGTTGTTCTCGCTACAAACGCTGGACGAGGAACCCGTTTTCGATTTCGGCTTTGGCGATCTGATCGGCGATGGCCTCGATGGGCTGACGGCATTGGTGGAGAGCCTCGAAGCGTCTCCGGTCTTCACAACAGAGATTCCAGTACTCAACACAACGCTGGCCGATGAAGTCGACTTAGGGGCACGTTTGCGGGAGTCGGTCATCGAGCCGATCAAAGCGTATTTGGTCTCGAACCCAACCGCCTCGAGCGAGGACTTGTTGTCGGAGATCCTGGATTTCATTCCCATCACTTCCGCAAGCTCGTTGAAGACTCCAGGCAAGTTGAAGTTTTCGCTCGCATTTGACACGACCGCGACTGCGTCGTTGGGCGCCGATTTTGGCCTCGATGCCGCCGAATTGCCGCTAAGTGTGGACGGAGCGATCGATTTGGATCTCAAGGTCGACGCGGACTTTGAAATCCTCTTCGGCGTGGACCTCACCAAGATGCCCTCTTTGGAGGAGGCCTTCTTTTTCCAGATCAAAGAGCTCGATCTGGATGCAATGCTCTTAGCTCCCGGCGAAGGAACCGCGACCGCAACGGTTGAGGGACGCATCGGTTTTGCGACCGTGAATGCATCGATCGAACCGACGGACGAAAACCTGCCACTGGTGGATGTCGGGGTGCTCATCACACCAGAAGACGAGACTTCGACCCTCACGCTCGGACAAATTGGCGACCTACCGCTTTCCGAGATCATCGCGGTTTCTGGTGATCCGCTTTTGAATCTCCTCCCCACGGGGCAAGTCGGTGCTCAACTTGCATTCAATGCAAAGATCGGCGACTTCGACACCGCGATCCTCGGCAAGCCCGCCGTGACCGTCACGGCAAATCCACTCTTCGACGGAG
>JBCBLJ010000557.1:0-5724 GCA_038520195.1 Planctomycetota bacterium | reverse complement strand
GCCATGCCGAAAGCCTTGGCGACTTTCAGTGGTCGCCGGACCAAAATGAGGGTCGCTCGCCAGCGCCTGCGCTTCCCGTGTCAAATCCGAATCGGTTTGGCTGGGTGGTTCCCGTCGCCGCGACGTTGCTCGTCGCCGTCTCCGCATGGACGTGGTGGGTACGAGGAGCCCCGAGAGACGAAAATCTTCGCGCCGCGATTCGAGATCACGCGGCACCAGCGATCGAGACAACGTCGGATCCAAAACCGAAGCCGCACACGATGTCGGAACCGACATTCGATTCGGTTGCGACGTCATCACCGCCAGAACCTTCGTCGGTAACGGTCCGCTCAGTGAATTCGTCATCGCACGTGTCGATCAAGCAACCCTCGACCGATGACGGCTTGACCTTCGTCATGTTTTATCCACGCCTGGCGACCCAAGCCTCTCCGCAGTCAGCCGACGAAACTTCCGAACTCTAACTTGACCTTCTTCCACCTACATGAGGTCCTATTATGGGATGTCCTACCCGCTCCGCCGTTTGGCGTGCGATGTTTGTCCTTGTCTTTGCGTGCAGCGTGACGCCGCTCAACGGTTCGGCGCAGCAGCCACACGAAAGTGTCGCACCGAAGGATACGAAGACGCTCAGAGTCTATTCGCTTCGTTACGTCGACACGTCTACGGTTTACGATGTCGCCTCGACGGTGCTAAGAGAACGGATTTCAAACCTCTCGATGGACAAGCGTTCGAACTCAGTGATTGTCAATGCGCCGGCCGAAGGGCATCAAGCGATGACAAAGCTCATCGAGACTCTCGATGTTGCTCCCAAGCAACTCGAGGAAATCAAGATCCTGCGTTCCGATCATGTGGACGCCGACACGTTGGCAATCCTGTTGCCAAATCTACAGATAGCGACGTCCGGCCAGGGTGTGATCTTGAAGGGCGCCGCCGAGGAATTGAGGATTGCCGAAGCACTCGCGCTGCGAATGACAGAGTCTGCCGAAGCGGCCGCCCAACCGACGGGACTGATCGTCGAAGTGCAATGGCTGACCGAAGGGGAAGCGGCAAAAGGCCGCCAACTCAAGGGTGAACTTGTCGAGAAGCTGTCGGCCCGCGGTTTCTCGCCATTATCAGTCACGGCGACCTTGGAAACGCGTGTCAGCCCGCAAGGTGAATTCGCCAGCGAGTCGATCCAAGGGGTCTCGATGCTGAAAGTGGAAGGGAAACTCAACACCGTCGACAATCAGCTGGAAGTCGCGCTCGAAACTTCGGCCTCGCGTCAGCCGGTGGTTTTGGAGTTTGAATCCATTTTCCTCACGAAGCCCGATCAGTGGCTCGTGTTTGGTGTCGCTCAAGGCTCCGGCTCGGACCAGGAAAACGCGACGCGAAGTTTGATTCTCGTTCGAGTCAAGCAGGACTTGCCGCTCTGACGGATGGGATCAACGCGCGCAAACGGCGATCGCACGCCCGAAGCGTCAACGAGCGACGACGGTGGGCGGGCGATGCGCTGGTGACTCAAAGCTGCTTGATGGAGGACCGTACCGGCTGACTTGCTTCGCCCGCGACCAAATCGATCACCGTCGGAGAGGACTTTCTGAGAATCTGCGCCAAGGCGGGGAACGGAGTAGGCAAATAGAGCACCCCCATCCTGCTGAGGAAAATGAAACCGTCACGGTTTACGATTCAAACGCTCCTCGTCCTTACCGCCGCCTTCGCGATGGGGTGGAGTTTTCGTTTCTGGACCGGTGGAGGTCTTGTCGAGTGGTGCCTGGGCGGACTGACGACATTCGTCGCCGTCGGACTCGTGCAGCAAGCCGTCGCCCAAGGACAACCGCTCGCGCGTCGACTGGCCCTCTTGCTGCTCCTTGGCTGTCTCGCCTGGGGTGCGTTTCGCGCCTGTCGTCCGTATTCGGTACTCACCACCAACTGGGAAGGCATCCAAGAGGTCGTCGAAGTCGAGTCCCTCGCGGCTCGATCGCTGTGGATCTTGTCGCTTGTCTTCGGTTCACTGACGTCACACGGACTACTCACCGACGGCTCGTCGAGAACGACCTCGAGACGTTGGTTTCGATTCCTCGTTGGGGCGTTGGTGATCGCTGGCTTGATCTGCTACATCGTGTATCTGGCACATCAATGGGCGTTTATACCTTCCTTGGTGGACATCGCGGTCCATGGCGTCCAACTCGGTCACTTCCAGGGACCCGCAGTCGGCACTTCCCAATACGTTGAATGGGTGGGCAGGACGCCGGAAGAGTTCCGAACGTTTGTCACACTTCAAACGGCTTCCTGGCCGTTGCTGATCGTCGCGTTGTTGCTTGCCATTGTGGTCAGTCAGCAAACGAGAACCTCCAAACGCTGGTTCATCGTGGCCAATACGGTGGTCGTTGTGCTCGCCACCCCGGCGATTGTGAACGGCGTCTGGCTTCTCAATGGAGGCTTGCGTCAGATATTTCCGTTGTTCGTCGACACCTATTGGGCCGACCCACGTCCTGAACTCATCCTATTTGCACCCACGCTTCTTCTTTTGACGCTCTATTTCACGACGCGTCGTTCGAAAGCTATTCCGTCCGAGACGGAGGAGCCAATGCCTCAGGCGGTGGCCGGCGATTCGGTGGTGGTAGGCGGCCTTTTCACCGCGATCGGCGCGACGGAACTGTATCAGATTATTCGCGAACCCTGGTGGATGGACGGCCGTTTCGAGGACATGGAATGGAGCGAGATCATTCGGTCGATTCCCAGCTTTGTTGGGGATCTGCTCTCCTATCCCGAGTATGCCTACCCAGTACTGCTACTGCCGTACGGGGTGAGTTGGCTTTGGTTCCGCTTTCGCGCGCGCAACCGCAAGCTTCAGCGGTGGCCACATTTTGGGACAAGGCAACAGCTTTGTTTTCCGCTGATATTGGCGCTGCTGACGTTGTTCGTCGTGCTCAACCTTCCATTCGGAATCGCGATCCTTCACTTCAACGTTTGAGCACGTGCGTCGTAAGATCCGGTCTCGATTCATGCGACTCCCGACAACTCCGCCGGGAGCCGTGATCTGCTGACGGGCTTTCAATGACGACCGATTCGCTGGGCGAGGTGGGTCGAAAGCTCGTCGCCGAGCCGCGACGTGAGCATTTCGGAGAAGTCGGGCAGTTGATCCGGCTGGAGAACCGCATCCACGGCGGTCGGTAGGAGGCCGTCTCTTAGACGTTCGCCTAACCTTCCTTGCCCGAGTCTGGCCTGTGGACCGTTGGCAGCGTTTCCTTCGTCGCCGCGATGTTTTGTCAAAGCGTCCTGTAGTCGATGGATCGCGCGCCGAGCATGCACGGCGTCAACGATGACACCGTCTCGCTGAGAAAGGGCTCGCCGAATCGGTCCGACGTTGCCCCGCTCGGGAATGCTCGCTTCATTCTCGAGCTCGGCGATGTCACTGATCTCGATCGAAGTTTCGGGGTTCGGGCGATTCGTCGGGTCAAAGAACGTCCCCGCTTCGACGTCGACTCGGACCGGTGTCACTCCTTCGGGCGCGATCAGCACGATGTGATTGTCGTCGTCGGCGACGTCTTCAAAACCAACTGGATGATGACGATCACCGTTCTGATCGACCAAGTGAATCGACTGGAGTTCGCGCTGCCCTGGGGTCCGTCCGAACTTCGCCGACACACCGCCTTGCCACGTCGTTTGTACGCGGGCGGGAGATACTTCGTTGCCCTCGGCAGCCATTTCGGCAGGGTCAACGACGGCCACTACGAGTTCGGCCCCGTGTTCATTGGTGGTGATCTCGGACGTGAGCCCCCGGAGTTGCACGCCATCGATCGACTCCAGTGAGTCGATCACGCTAACGCTGATCGGTGGATCGTTGGTCGTGCCCAGTGGTCCCGCCAACAACACGGTTCGCAGTTCATCGGCCTCGTCTGCCGGAGCAAGCGTCGCAACGGTCGGTGTCATGGTCGCGCCCGAGGCGGTCGTCACTTGGAAGTCCTGCGGTGAGAGTGTGTCCGCGTCGATCTGCACCGAAAAGACGACCGGCATCCCGTCATCGTCCGGTTCGTGATCTGCTCCGGTGATCGCTTCCAGCGGACGCTCGAGGGGGATGTCGAGCGCACCGAGATAAGCCGAGAGGAGCTCTGCGTCGGCGTCAGAAGTCGCACCCAGGATCCCGTTTGCCTGGTAGAACGCGACGAGTTGGCTGGCGATTTCCACGCCCTGATCATCTTGCAAAAAGTGACTGGACTCGGGAATTCGTGTGTGCGGTTGCCCGTTTGCGCCGGCCACATTGTCGACGAGGAATTGCTGAGCTTCGCAAGTGCCTTGCTGTCCAGGATCGTTGGCCGCCCAAATGGTCAAGAATGGGCTGTCAAACGACCGGAGCCCCATCCAAGCTTGCTGCGTGGTGCCTGGCACCTCATTGACAAGCGATGGAAAGACGCGAGGGCCGGCCATGTAAGTTCTACTCGGGAACGGCGCATCGTAGGCGGCTTCTTCTTCCGGACTGAGGTCGTACCACGTCAACGCTTCGAGGGTCTCCGAAGGTTGAAACGACGCTCCGGTCATCGCGTATCGCATCCAGTAGCCAAAGTAGTTGTCAACATTCAGGCCGCCTTGTCCCTGTCCACCATCGGCGGGAAGCTCCAATCGCTCGCAACCGTCATAGAAGGGGATCTGTTGATCGGGGAATTGACTGTAGGGAGATGGAATGTCCACGATCGCTTCCGAGTTTTCGACCGGAGGGAAGACAGTTTCGCCGGCGGGCCAAACGGGAAGCGAACCGTTGCCGATCGTGATCGTTGAGAACCAATCCGGATTCAATCCGGCGACGCGCAAACCGATCAAACTGCCCCAATCCTGGGCGAACAGGTTGATGTCCATTAGACCCAACTCGGTAATGAATTCCTCGAGTCGTTCGTTGTGATCAAGATAACTGTATCTTTCGATGTCGATTGGTTTGTCGGAACGCCCCATGCCGAGGTGATCCATCGCGATCACGCGATAACCGGCGTCCGACAAAACGGGGATCATGTCTCGATAAAGATACGACCAGGAGGGCTGGCCATGCAGCAGCAACACCACCGGACCATCGGCGGGGCCTTCGTCGACGTAGGCTTGGCGAAGGCCATCGATTTCAACGTAGTGTGGTTGGTACGGCCAATCCGGTAGGTTGGCGAAACACTCGTCCGGTGTTCGAACGAATTCGGTTCCATCGCTCGTCGTCATGATGATCGGGTCCGCCCCGCATCCATCATCGTGATCTCCACCACCATCATCACTGAACACGACCGGCCCTTGAAAGGAATCTTGATTGTCGGCGCGAATGTTGGTCGTCGGATTGGGCAACTGCAACACGAGTTCCTCGGTGATCGCGCGGTCAACCACTTGCCAGCCTTCGGGAAGCGTCGGCGTGTCGCTCGTGCGATTGGCGTCGCGCGTTACCAGCGCAAATTGCTCGCCACTTGGCGACTGTAAGACAGGTAACGTCGTCCCCGCGTCGAATGTCACTTCGTGAGACTTGGAGATGGTGTTGGCCGTTAGGAGGCCGTCACTGTCGAGCAGCACGTTGGCTTCGGTCACCGTCGCGACGTGACGCCAGGAATGACCGAACAACTCTTCATCGACGAATTCGCCCGTCGCCGAGCCCGGCGTGCTCGCAAAAGTACCTTCGTCGAAGACGATTTCCCGTGGCTGATTCTTGAACCATCCTTGCGGCAGTTCGATCGCGTCGAATTCTTCTTCGGTGAGGCCATCAGTATTGGCCCAGGTGACGAT
>JBCBLJ010001061.1:0-2291 GCA_038520195.1 Planctomycetota bacterium | reverse complement strand
TTCAATTGAAAGTCGTTCTTCTGAGCGTAAACCGATGCGTTTGAAGCCAAAAGGATCGTGAGCAATGTGAGATAAAGTTTCATGCCAAAAGCGTAGCGAAGATTGAGTGTTGTGTCTTTCAGCGTCATCGCAAGCAAGAACATGTTCAATCGAGTTGCAGCAGGCAACACTGTGCGGTGAAACGTGGTGCCGGTCGGATTTATAGGGGCTATGAAAGTCTCACAATGCGAGCGAGAAGTCCGGTCATTTCTTCGTCATTGCAATCTAATCGATGATTAGTCGATCGGCCACTTGCATCGCGGGCATCGCTCATCCTCGTCCGGCACGACCTTTGCGTCACAGAATGAACAGTATTCACCAACGACTTCGACCGCCTTCGAATCCTCACCATCGCTCGCGAGAGGCTGCGTTTTGACTCCGTTCGAGTGGGGCCGAACAACTTGCGAGATGCGGATAGCGGGGTAGTCCTCTCTCATCTCCAGGTAAAGTTTGTGCTCGAGCAACGCGCGGCAAATCTCCGATTCGACCTCGTCATCCGCGGTGCAAGATCGGCAGCACCAAATCGGGAAATCGACTCGATCCTCCGCTTGCACAAGAACCAACTGAGTCTTCTTCGTCGCATGGTCCGCCGCGCTAACGAGTAGAGCTGCAAGGCCACAGAATAATGCTCCGAGTACACCGCTCAGAATGGGCACGCCTCGACGGTCGGGGCCAACGACGACCGACTGGTAGAGCTCGGGTTTGAGGATGATCGAGACAAGGAACTTCTTTTCGACGATCTCTTTACAGAGAAAGCATCCATTCTGATTCCAGAATTCCCTGTCTCCAAAGATCTCGCCGATCACGTTTTCAGCGGCGAACTTTCGAAGTTCCCGCAATGAGGGAACGTCAAACGAGTTGCCGCAGACACAACGAATCGGCCTGCCGATCTGCGCGGTCGTCACGCGGTGCCTGAGACCGCATTCACATTGGGCACGCATTCAGTCCTCGATATCGTGATCAAGAGAGGCAATCATGTAAGGTCATGATGCATCGAAGGTCTTCCGGCGTCACTCAACGTTGCCTCCGTCGATAAAGATCGAGTGCAAAAATAATCAATCCGGCTACCAGACCGATCGTAGCGAACGAAGCAAGTAGAGCGATGTTGCCCACTTGATCAACAAGTTGAGCCCCTTGCTCGCCAATTGTCACCAACGCGTAATAGCCAGCTCCCACGCCGAGCGGTGCGGCCACGATCGGTGCAATCCAGGTTGGAAGTTTCCTGTGCTTGAGCGGGATCTTGGGTACCTCAACAACCTCTGCGACAGGAATCGAGGTCGGCGCCAGGGTGACGTCGGTTCGGCAGGCGGGGCAAATACAATCCTTGGAAACAAGAACCTTCGTTCGGCAGTGCGGACACAGGACGAATCCCGGTTGAAATTGCTCAATCATTGATGGTGAGTGGAGGCCATGTTAGGTGTGTGTGTTGGGAGGTAGTCTTACCGTAGCCGACGGCTGGCAGTCGGCGAAGGAGCGACTGTCACGGTTGTGCTTCGTGGTTGACAATTGCCGAAGCGAGGGCTTCGATCGAGACGCTACCATGGATCACTCGTCGCTTGGATCGATCCAGGCTTTTAGCCGGACATCATAGTAGTGACGTATCGCGCCCGTTGTCTGAATCAGCCAACCGCAGGTTCGGTGGTTCGCGGAGATTGCCGCGCAAGCCTCCCTTAGTGGGAGACGCGAAGACTTGCGTTTCGAACGGCCGGCGATGTGGTCCCTGTCGTTCAGCTCAAGCGTTGATGAGCGAAAGGTACTGGAGGAACTGATCGGGGCGGTCGGAACTGGGACTGTTCAGTGCTAGGTCGAGGAGTTCTTCGGCGGCGGCGCGGGCATCACGCTCTGGAATCTCTGCATCTCCCAGCGCACGACTCATTGCATCCTGTACTTTCTGGGCCTCGGAAGAGTTGGAACTTCGACCGGTGATGATCGCCCGAAGGGCCGCGACCGCCGCAGAATCTCGCACCACGCCGGAGTCCTGTGCCGTCGCGAGGATGGCGGCGGCGAGAAGTGCTGGCACGTCGACCGGTGGAAGAACCGAAACAGCGGTCGGCGTTTCGGTGGGGCGAGCGGCGGTGGAATGGAGGCGTCTGCGACGTCTTTTATCAGCCGACTTGAGTCTTGATTTCAGTCGATCCGTCTTTGCCATCGCGCTATTTGGCGTAAGGAGAGAAGGGTTTAGCGACGCGTTACGGTAGTAGAAGCGTGTCAAACGGCATCCTCCCGCCCGCAAAAAAAGTCGAAAATCGCAC
>JBCBLJ010000063.1:0-18120 GCA_038520195.1 Planctomycetota bacterium | reverse complement strand
TTACCAAGCAAGATCAATTCGTTCCCGCAGCACTAGTCGCTTAACCCGTCGCCTAGCCCACGGAGGCGTCGATCCGTGTCTTGGACAGCTCGATAATGCTTTCGGCAAGTCGTTGTGATTTAGCGACGACGATCGGCTCGGCGCGGAATGGGTCGGTCCGCTGCCCGTCGGGGTTCATGAAAACACCGCCCGCCTCTTCCAAGATCAGCTGCGGTGCGGCGATGTCCCAAGCCGCTTGCTTGACATGATCGACGTTGTTGTCGTGGACCGCGGCCGCGACGGAGCTGTCCGAACACGCGATCCGCATCGCGACGCCGGAGCTTGGGACTCCCGATGTCACCAGGCGGGCTCCCTCATTGGATCGAAGACGGCCACGCAAATGAGTGAAGAAGCTCGATTCGTGAGCCGCATTGCCGTATTGGTTCATCTCGACCCAGGCTTCACCGAGCGGCTCCGCAGAATCATCGATCACAAGCCGCTTGCCGCCTCGCCACGCGCCTCGGCCTTTCTCGGCGTAGAACCATTCATCGGTGAGGGGGAAATAGGCGACACCCAATGTGGTCTGCCCTTGTCGACGGAGTGCGATCAGCACCGAAGAATAGTGTCTGCCCGCTTGGAGCAAAAAAGCGCTCGAACCGTCCAAGGGATCGACGACCCAGAACTCGTCCTCAGCGGGAATCGTCGAACTCAGCTCCTCGGAGAGAATCGGCAAATCGCTGCCGGATCGGAGTACTTCGGCGATCGCCTGATCGGCATCGAAGTCGACCTGGGAAACGAGGTCGCCGACATCCTTTTGCTCCACCGCATTGAGCTGGCCGTACCCCTCGGAAAGGAGTTTTCCCGCCGCATGGGCAGCCCGCATCGCCAACTGAAGCTCATCGCAGAAATGCGAACCATGCTCGAAAACGTCAATCATCCTGAAGTTTCACTCGCGTCGAAGAAGTTTGCGAAGAGACGTTAATTGCAAGTCGACGTCTCCGCGACACTAATTCGCGGACTGCGACGATCCACATCAAAGCTTCATAGTCCCTCCGATTCGCTTCATAGCAAATGCGACAAAACGCACAAACCGCTTGAGCGACTGTGGGCACCGGTTTTCACGATGGACGCCCGTAGTGGAAAAGTTTCCCTGAGAATTGTGTCCAAACTGGCCGCCGTGGCGCAAAGTCATCATGAAGGCCAACCCACCACCGCATTTGACTGTGACCGACTTTGGACACCCCAATCGAGCACGACGATTTTCTGCGTCTCTTGCTCCAAAGCGAGCGAGAGATCGTGCGTTACGTGATGGTTTTGATCCCAAACGCGGCGGACGCCCAAGAGGTCTTTCAGGAGACGGCCGTCGCACTTTGGAACCAGATCGACAAATACGATTCGTCGTTGCCATTCACTCCCTGGGCTTGCCGGTTTGCCGCCAATAAGGCGAAAGAGTATCTCCGCAAGAAAGGCCGTTGGAGTGGTTTCCTGGACCAGGATGTCGCGTCGCTGTTGATCGCGCGACGGGAAGAGGTCGCGCCAGAGCTGGACCGACGAGTCGAACCGCTCCGGGATTGCCTGGCTGAACTGCCCTCTCCGGCGCGGACGCTGGTCCAGCAATACTACTTGGATCAGACCCCGATCGACGAGATCGCCGGTCGCGTCGGGCGTTCTGTCGCGGCCTTGTACAAGTCTCTGCAACGGACGCGCTCGACCCTGTTGGCATGTGTTGAGGGCAAGCTCGCGACGACGGAGACGCTGCGATGATGTCTCCGAGTGAAAAGCAACGACTCCGCGATTTGGCATCCGCGGTTTTGGACGGAACGTGTGATGAAGCTCAACGTGCGGAACTCAATGAGATGCTCCGTCGTGACGCCGAGGCACGCGACGAGTACCTCGCGTATGTCGACTTGCACGCGCTGATGACGACCGAACTGTCTGTCGGCGCCACGACGCAAGAATTATTCGGCACGACGTCCCAAGAAGCATTCAGCGGAGCAGATTCCACCGAGATCGAAGCGGCCAAACAGACACCGCTGCGATCCTTCTTCATCGCGACCGTGATCGCGCTCGCCGCGGGCCTTTTGATCGCCGTCACCTTTCTCGGCACCGGCACCGACGCCGAGGAGCCGCCAACGTTTGCGACCGTCGCTCAAATCAATCAAGCGGTCTGGCCAAACGAGGAATTGGTCGTCGGCAGCCGATTCGGTTCTGAAACCACCATGCAACTCGGCGCTGGTTTCGTCCGACTGGAGTACGACTCTGGCGTGGAAGTCACGCTCGAGGGCCCCGCGGAACTCACGTTTGTCGATGAGGCCGCGATCAAACTGAAGGACGGTTTGTTGACGGCGACGGTCCCGCCCGGTGCCGAAGGCTTCACAGTCAATACACCGACCGCGGAAGTCGTCGATCTAGGAACCGCTTTTGGAATTGATGTGCGTGACGACGGATTCTCCAACGTGATGGTCTTTGATGGCGAAGTAGAAATCGCCGTGCCCGATCGTGACGAAAAGCGATTGCTAACCGAAGGCGAATCGGTTCGTATCGGCAAAGATCATGAAATCGAGATTGTCGGCTTCGATCCCAAGCCCTTCAAACGGCATTGGCCGATTGCTTCGGCCATTTCGAAGTCGACCGAGAACGTGCAGTTTGTGCCACCGTGGGCGAAACGCATGGGTCTGTTGCAAAGCGATGACCGCATCTTCGTTGCCCCCGAAGGCCACCCGGTCCGGCTGACTTCAACTCTTAAGTTGAACATCTCCGAACCGGGTGAGTATGCGGACCAGACCGATTTGACACCCGGTGAATTGGCGGCCGGCAAATTCGTTCGAAGCTTTTCCGTCCACTACGCGCCCCAGAAGGAGACCGGCGTTCGTCGTGCTCCGCGAGTGGTCGGTTCCATCACGTTCGAGCAACCGGTGTTGGGGTTGATGGTGCGGCACGAAGAACTGGTCGAAAGCGGTCGGCGATTCGCGCGACGCGGTGCGAGTGAGTTGAGTCGAAAACGGGAACTCGAATTCTCCGACGAGGCGCGGGGTGATCGGGTCTCACTCAGTGAGGATCGCAAGACGTTGACGCTCGATCTGATCGCCCCGGGAAGAACCTCGGACTTTGTGCGCGTCATTACCGAAGCCCAGCCGCATCGCCGAGGCAAGAGGAAGCCTCCGCAAAAGAAATGATGCTCACCCAAGACTTATCGGAACGATTCACGGTCGGTTGAAACGTCAGCCAGCTTGTCCAGGAACTTTTCATGCGACGCGCATTTTTCACGCTACTGATTGCAGCCGCTTCGTCCGTGACGGTCGACGCGCAAGATCCCACCGCAAGCCAGGTGACATTCTTCGAATCGAAGATTCGTCCGGCATTGATCAAGTACTGTTACGAATGCCACAGCGTGAAAGCGGGTGACAGTCGCGGCGGTCTGTTGGTCGACACCCGCAAGGGACTGTTGCAAGGTGGCGATGCAGGACCAGCGATCGCGCCCGGCGACGCCGAAGGCAGTTTGCTTTGGGAGGCCATCACCTGGCAAGGCTATGAAATGCCGCCGAGCCAAAAGATGCCGTCGTCAGTGATCGCCGATTTCAAGAAATGGATCGAGATGGGCGCCCCCGATCCGCGCGTCCGTGAGGTCACGAACTTCACGACAAACATCACGCCAAAAGCGATCGAGAAAGCGCGACGCGAGCACTGGTCCTTTCAACCCCCGCGAACTCAAAGCGGCGCGACGATTGACAGCCTGGTGGACGAGAGGCTGAGGGAAGAAGGTCTCCGTCCGACCGAACGCGCCGACGGTTACACGCTCCTTCGCAGAATCTACTTTGATCTTGTTGGTTTGCCGCCGACGCCTGCCGAGATCAAACGGTTCCAAGCGGCCTTCGAGTCAAATCCGGAGGCTGCCCTTGAATCCAAGATCGATCAGCTACTTGCGACGCCACAGTACGGGGAACGGTGGGGACGACATTGGCTGGATGTCGCGCGGTATGCCGAAACTTCCGGCTCGCGGAACACACCCTTCCCACATGCGTGGCGATACCGCGACTACGTCATCGATTCGTTCAACGATGATACCCCCTACGATCGATTCATCACCGAACAGATTGCCGGTGACTTGTTGCCGGTAAAGACCGATGAGCAATGGAACGAGAACCTGGTCGCGACTGGATTCCTGGCGATCGGGCTGAAACACCTCGACGACAAGAACCCTCGCCAGTTCATGTCGGACATGGTCGACGAGCAGATCGACACTCTGACACAAGCCACGCTTGGCCTGACGGTCGCGTGCGCTCGCTGCCATGATCACAAGTACGATCCGATTCCGACCGACGACTACTACTCGCTCGCTGGAATCTTCTACAGCACCAAAACTTACTACGGAACATCGCGTATCGCGCAAAACCACCGTCCCAGCGAGTTATTACTGTTGCCCGTCCAAGACAAGTCGGGCGCAAGCAGTGCGAACCGACAGCGGATGGAATCGATCAAGCAGCAGATCGCCAACTTGGATCGGCAGATGCAAGGGGTTGGCGGAAAAGAACGCCGGGGGCTGAGGAACAACCGTAATCGAATCGCGACGCAGCTGGCTTCCATGAACGAAGACGGCAGCGTGAAGGCATTCGCGATGGGCGTTCAAGAAGCCAAGGAGATGGTAGACGCCAACATCTTGTTCGGCGGCGAGGTCGACAAACCGGCACAGGAAGTCCCGAGAGGTTTTGTGCGGGTGCTTGGCGACCTGAATTTCACCCCAACGGGTAACCGGTCCGGCCGACTGGAGTTGGCCAAGGCGATCACCGCCAAAAGCAATCCACTTACCGCACGCGTCATGGTCAACCGCATTTGGATGCATCTGATCGGTCAACCGCTGGTGGAAACGCCCAGCAATTTTGGTTTCAACGGAATGAAACCCAGCCATCAGAAGCTCCTGGATCACTTGGCTGTCCGATTCATGCAGCAGGGCTGGGGCATCAAGGACATGATTCGCGAGATCATGATGTCCGCGACCTACCAACGCAGTTCGGCATACGATCAAGCCAACTACGCCGCGGACCCCGCCAACCAATTCATCTGGCGAGCCAACCCTCGTCACATGGACGCCGAATCACTCCGAGACTCGATGTTGTCGGTTGCTGGTCGGCTCGATTTGGAACGCCCGCACCGCGTCGCGACAATCGGTACCGGCGGCAGACGGCGTGGCGGGGACTCCGGGAAGACTCATCGCTCCGTCTATCTTCCGATCGACCGCTCCTCGGTCACACCGGCCTTGGCCCTTTTTGGTTTTCCGGATCCCAACATGACCAGCCCAGGTCGATCCGAATCGATCGTTCCAGTCCAAGCGCTGTACATGATGAACGATGACTTCGTCGTTTCGCAGGCGCAAGCCATGGCAAAAACTCTGGAGCAGCACTTCGACGGTCGCGACGAGCAAATTCGGATGGCGATTCTTTGGGCCTACGGAAGACCGGCGACGCAAGACGAACTGCGGGCGAGCGATCAATTCTTCCGAGAATTCAGACCCTCCGGATCGGCGTCATCAACGATCGGCAGTTTCGATCGGCCAAGAGCGGGTGGCGGCGGTCGACGTGCCGGTGGCGGTGCGAGAGGAAACGGCCCGGCCGGTCGAAATGCCGGGACCGATTCTCCGAGCTTTACCTCACGGCAGGTGGAGTTCTACGAGCAGCAAGTCCAACCCATCCTCGCGAGCCAGTGCATCAACTGCCATGGAACCGGCCGCGCGAAAGGTGGCTTGCAACTGACCAGCTGGCAAGGCCTTGTGCGCGGCGGCGAATCGGGGAGCGCAATCGACCAGCATTCACCGAATGACAGTTTGCTGCTCAAGGTCGTCGAGAGCGGCTCGATGCCTCCGAACAAGAAGCTAACAAGCAAACAGATTCAAGTGCTCACGCGGTGGGTCGAAATGAAAGCCCCGTTCAGCGCGGATCAAATCAACGCGGGCCGCGGGTCAATGGGCAGAGTCGGCGGTGGCCCCAATGGACGCGGCCCGAGGCGCTCCGCCGAGGAAGGAGAGGCGATGGTCGTCGGAACGCAGACGCCGCTGTCGGTGTTTTGCCAAACACTCATGGCCAGCGCTGGTTTTAGGATTCTGGACTAATGAAGAAGCAGTACCCATCTAACGCACACGACACGATCATGAGCAACCTCAATCGACGTCAAGCCGTCCGAACGATCGCGAGCGGTTTTGGATCACTGGCCTTCGCCGCGATGGCGACGCGGGACGCACTGGCTGCAAGCGACAACCCGCTTGCCGTCAAGGAGACCCATTTCGCGCCGCGAGCCAAGAACGTGATCATGCTGTTCATGAACGGTGCGCCGTCGCACGTCGACACGTTGGATTACAAGCCAGAGTTGATCGGTGGCGATGGCAAATCCAACGGCAGCGGTAGGCTCATGGCGCCGATCGCCAAATTCAAACAACGCGGGCAAAGTGGGCTCTGGATCTCCGACCTGTTTTCCAATGTCGCCCAGCATGCCGATGACCTCTGTTTGCTACGGGGAATGCACTGCGATCAGACAAACCATCCGACGGCGGAACGTGCTGCTCACACAGGATCGTCTCAATTCGTGAGGCCCTCTCTCGGTGCTTGGTCCGTTTACGGATTGGGCACCGAAAACACCGATCTCCCCGGCTTTGTTGTCTTGGGAAAGGGCGGACGCTCGGGCAGTGTCTGTTTCGGCAGCTCCTTCCTGCCTGCTCGATACGAGGCAACGAGCGTCAATACCGGTGCAGGTGAGTCTCCCGGCGAAAAGGGAGGGCCGGGGGCGCGACGTGGAGCCACCAGCGACTCCGCTGAAGCCATTCCCAACATCAGCAGCAAGACGCTGGATCGGAGGGCACAACGAACGCAACTGGATCTCTTGGGGCGACTGAATCAAGCCAAGTTGAATCGCGAGGTCCACCAACGCCAAGTCGAGGGCATCATGCAGTCCTACGAGCTTGCGTTTCGAATGCAGACGTCGATGCCTCAAGTAATGGACCTCTCACGGGAAACAGAGCAAACCAAAGCTATGTACGGCATCGGGGAATCGACGACCAACGCATTTGGAACGAAGTGCTTGGTCGCGCGCCGAATGGTCGAATCCGGGGTTCGATTCATCGAAGTCACCGCGGGCGGCTGGGACCATCACACGCTCCTGAAAGAGAAGCTACCCGCCTCGTGCCAGGGCGTTGATAAACCCATCGCGGGGCTGCTTGCCGATCTAAAGCAGCGCGACTTGCTAAAAGACACACTCGTGATCTTCGCTGGCGAGTTCGGCCGCACGCCGCACGGCTCCGGCAATGGGCGAGGCCACAACAACAAAGGCTACACGACTTGGATGGCAGGTGGCGGCGTGAAGGCTGGCTTTAGCTATGGCGCCACCGATGAGATCGGTCGTGAAGCCGTCGAGGACACCATCCACACCCACGACTGGCACGCCACGATTCTGCACCTCCTCGGTCTCGATCACAAAAAGCTGACCTACAACTACGCGGGTCGCGATTTCCGTTTGACCAACGTGGCCGGAACGGTCGCCGAAGGGATCCTCGCGTGATCGAGGTTCAATCCAAGCCTCCAGGACTTTTGCTTCGACTCTCCTTTCTCACGAGGGAAAACATGACTCATCAGAAAACGATTTATATGCTCGCGATGGCAGTCGCGCTCGGCGGGTTAACTCCGATGGCGCTCGCCGACGCACCGAAGGATGGCAAAGGCAAGGGAAAGGGGGACCGCAAGGGTGAAGCGCGTGGCGAACGCGATCGCACGGCCGTACGCCCCTCGGAGATTGCTTCGAAGATGGTATCCAAGCATGACGCCAACTCGGATACTCAACTGCAAGCTGCCGAGCTCGCCGAGGCTCTGACGGCCCAGCGGCAACGACGCGGTGAACAAGCCCAGCCACGCGGCGGAAAACAAGGTGCGCAAGACGGACAACGTGCGGCTCGAGGTGGAAGGGGCGGAGCACAAGGTGGCAAGCCCGGACAAGGTGGCAACCCCGGCGCGCGCGGTGGCAAGCCGGGTGCACAAGGTGGCAAGCCGGGTGCCGGCAATGGGCAACGAGGCGCTCGCCAACAGCGCGGTGCGGGGCAGCGCCAGCGAGGCGGCCAGCGCGGCGAGATGCAAGCCAAACCCGGCGCGCGCGGTGGAGACTCGACAGCCATCGCAACGCAAATGGTCGCGAAGTTCGACAGCGACCGAAGCCGCGGGTTGGATGTCACGGAGCTGACCGAGGCGATCGAGGCGCAGCGGGCTGACCGCGGCAGAAAACCCAACGGCGACGGACAAGGTCGCAATGCGGGCCAGCGACGCGGGCAAGCCGAAGCAGTGGGCGATCCACCTAAAGAAGCGCGCAAGCGAAAAGGCCGTGGCGGTCGTGGAAATGAAAACGACGACCCCGATGTTGGTACCGGAGTTTCACCCAAGCGACCGAGTTAGTTCTCTTCGGGTGGATCGGCCGGCGCCGCCACCTTAAACGCAACACCTCGCGATACCGAACGAACACTGCACACCGATGGATCTTCGCTCAACAAAAGCGAGGGGCATCGGTGTGTTTTCGTTGGTCAGTATCCCTGAAGCGATTCACTGTATCCCGTAAAAGATTCACCCTTGCGCCTACTTGTAAAGCAGACGCTGCTGTTGCCGGGGACGTAACGCGCTTCAACTCTGAGTTCCGATGCCGCATTGGTCACGCTCGGGCCTGTTTCAACGAGTGGGTACTCGTAGTCGTCTGTCCGACATCTCGCCGATTGCACGGCAACCGTTTTGCATTGGCGAAACCTTTGGGCCTCACCAATGTTGATTCTAGAGACGAAGCCTTTTCTTCGAGCGCCGAAACTTCTCTCAACCAGGAACGCAACATGTCGGCTGTGAGCCATCATCGAGGTGTATTCGTTGTTCTTTACACGTGCCTGCTTCTATCACCGCAACTCGCATTCGGCGAAGACAATCACGTGGCCAATCGTGCCGAGGGATATGTCTTTCTTGACGGGGAGTATCTTGCTCCGCCCTATGACATCGAACTCCAGGGCCAAACCATCCTGATCAACGGTCACGACCTGGATTCGTCCTACTTCGACTTCAGTGAATTTGAAATGAACCGAGCATCGGAAATGTCGCGTGCTCGAAGATGGCAGCGTGGTCCTGGTTTTCGCGGCGGCCGTCGCCCGAAGGGACAAGGGCGGTACGCGCAAGTCGCAACCAATCTGACGTACGACTTGCAAACCCTTTCCGCCGTAAAGGTCTTCTACCAGGATCAGCAGCCGTTGACGTTGTACCCTGCAGGGTTCGCTCCCGATCTACTTTCGGCGCTTGCGGGAGAAGGCAGTCTCGAATCCGATGCGTTCGCGCGGTTCAACCAGTCGGAACGAGACACCTGGGATCGTCTTGTGCGCGAATTCGATCCAACCGATGCGTTCCTCGCACGGGTCGATGATGGGCTACAAGCCATGCGGAATGCGGAAGCGGAGGGCGAACGGATCTCGGCGTCCAACCGGTGGATGGATCGACTCTCCTATCCGCTGACGGTCCTCGCGATGGCAATCGTCGTTTTGGCATTCGGGCACCTGCTCTCAACCAAGCCGACGCTCGAAGATGCAGTCGTTCAGGGAAGCGGACCGACAGTGAATCGATCGCTGCTCATCATCGGGACGTTTTCAGCACTCGACCTTGTTTGGACGATCATGGCGACGTCCGCCGGAACGATGCGCGAATTGAATCCGCTCGGCAGTCGCCTAATCGAAGACCCGTTGCTTCTGGTCGCTTTCAAGTTGGTCGCGACGGGTACATCGATCGGCATCTTGTACTCGCTTCAGCAGCGACCGATCGCGCGGGTTGCATCGTGGTGGTGCTGCTTGCTACTGACGTTGCTGACAGCGAGATGGGTGGTATTCCAATCGATGTTCGCGTGACCAGTCGGTCAAGCGTAGAGAGTCGTTATCACGCCATCGAGAGCCGCGACGTTCGCTTAGACCGTCGACGTGCCCATCTCGTTTGTTTCACGCTCGCGGATATCTTCGATCGATTGAATACTGCGACGATGATGGCGCGAAATCCACACACTACATGGGGCGTGACGTAGCACGTACTTGCTGGTGCTCCCCAACAGCCACTCATCGAGCAATGTGTGGCCGGTGTCGCCCATAAAGATGAGGTCCGTCTGAGATTCCTCGGCCGCCCCCACAATTGCGTCGCCGGGATGATTGGAACGTCGGATTTCGACATCGCATTTCGGAATCTTCTCAGCGACTTGACTGGCAACTCGCTCGGCCTCTTCGCGGATGTTATCGAGGTACGTTGGTTCCCAGGAGATCGCCGTCGGCGCGAATCCTTCGTTTTCGAAAGGCAGGGGTAAGGGTGCGATGCTCAGTACATTGAGTCCTACTTCCTTGCCCCACTGAAGCTTCATGACCTCGGCGATCGCTTCTCGGGACCCCTTGGACCGGTCAAACGCGGCGAGCAATTTTGTGGGTGACGGGAGCGTGTCGACGGTGTTTGCTCGGTCCCTGATCACCGCGACCGAACACTTGGCCTTCGACGCGACATGGTCCGAGATGCTTCCCAGCAGCATTCGATGAACGAGCGAATGGCCTCGAGCACCCATGACAATCACATCGGCTTCCATGCCAACGGATTCGTCAAGGATTGACTGAGACACTGGACCAATCGTTCGGCTCATCACCAACGAATCGCAGATCGGTTGAAACATGTCTTTCAGGCGAGACTGAAGTTCCGCGACGTACTTCTTCTCGGCTTCATCCCAGGCTGAGAAGAAGGAACTCGGAGAATGTGGGCCCAAGCGTTCTGGTGCGCAGGACACCGTCAACACATGTAGGTCCACCGGATTGTTGATCGCAAGAGTCGCAATGAACTGCGCGGCCTTCGTGGCATCGCTTGATCCATCACTCGCAAATAAGACTCGCATCGCATCGTCTCACAAAAGAGGGAATAGGTGGCCGATTTGAACTGCGAAACAGCACGTCCTATGCCAAACGAGGATTGCTCGGTTCACCGCGACGACGAGCGCGGAGATCCGCAACGACTGTGCCCTGATGTCACGGCCTGGTCACCGACTGTGCGGGGATGACACAGTCATCCGTTCGAGAAAACACCATCAGCAAGTGCATGCTCGCCGTTTCCCTGTTTCCCTTGACTTTTCAAGATTCGGAACACGACTTGCCTTACCAACTCTTGCGCTTGCTCCAAGGCAACGCGTCGCATGACAACGCACAGTAACGGCAACACGGGAGATGTTCCAATGAGACAGATCGTACTCGCCACCGATGGTTCGGAGATGGCCGAAAACGCCGCCGACTTTCTTGCTCGCGTGTATCAAGACGAGCGTCTTCGGATCACCGTCGTGTCGGTTCTAAACGAGGCACCTCATTACGACGACACGCCACACGACTGGGCTCGGCGAGACCATGAGAAACGGCGCAAAGCCCTCGAGGCATCGTTCGATCGCATTCGAGGACTCTTCGAAGGGTCAAGCGCCGAGCTTGATCATCGCATTTGCGCAGGACACACCGGTAAATCGATCGTCGCATGCGCCGAGAAACTCTGCGCCGATCTGATTGTTGTTGGCGCTAAGGGGCATTCCACGCTCTCGAGAGTCCTGCTTGGGAGTACAAGCGACTTCGTCGCCACACACGCCGCCTGCAGCGTTCTCGTGGTGCGACCCCAAGACGATCGTCGGTCGGGAGCACCTCGAATCGCACTCGCCTACGACGGAAGCCGGCAAGCCAAAGACATGTTGAATGAATTCCGCGAGACGTCGTGGAGCCCATCGGCGGAGACCCGGATCGTCACCGTCGTTCCAACCGTTCTCGGGCCGTTTGGACGCGTCGAGCCCGATCAAGACGAGATTGAATCGGTACGCCGCCAAGCGGAAGAGGGATGGGAACTGATTGATGAGGAGTCACCGTGTAACATCGAACTGATCAAGCACGAGCATGTGGCGGATGGCCTCGTCGAATCTGTCGAACGTGACCAAACCGACATTCTCTTCGTCGGTGAGTCACCGGAGCCGCTCAATCACTTTTGGCTCGGGAGCATTGCCAAGTTCGTCCTTCGACACTCCACATGCAGCGTTTGGATTGCTCGAACGAGTTCCAAGGGAACGCAAGGATTCTCCATGTCGGCGTCTCAAGGCTCGGCGGCAAACGCATGACGGTTTCGCCGGCGTCTTGTACGGGTCCTACTCAACGAGGTTGACGCAGTTGCCGGTTGTTTCGAGATCGGTGAGGTTTTGCAGCGTTGTCTCGACGATGCTCTGAAGGGCGTCTCGCGTAAAGAAACCCTGGTGGCCGGTGACCAACACATTCGGAAACGTCAAGAGTCGCGACAACGTATCGTCGGGGATCACCTGATTCGACAGGTCTTCAAAGAACACGTCCGCTTCTTCTTCGTAGACATCGATCCCCAGGTGACCAATTTGGCCCGACTTCAATCCGCCGATCACCGCTTTGGTGTCAATGACCGCTCCGCGACTGGAGTTAACGATCATCACTCCCGGCTTCATCTGCGCGATCGCTTTGTCGTCGACCAAGTGGTGGGTTTCCGGCGTGAGCGGACAGTGAAGGGAAAGAATGTCCGACTGGCGAAAGACATCCGCTAGCTCCATGTATTGCAATCGGAGATTCACACAAGCTTCGTTTTTGATTCGATCATATCCGACAAGTCGACAACCAAACCCGTGCATGATCCGAGCGAAGATTGCACCGATCTTGCCAGTACCGACGAGTCCCACCGTTCGCCCATGAAGATCAAATCCCATCAATCCCGAGAGCGAGAAATTGCCGTCACGGACTCGGTCGTACGCGCGATGGAGATTGCGATTGAGTGAGAGAACGATCGCTGCGGTGTGCTCCGCGACCGCGTATGGCGAATAGGCCGGGACTCTGACAACCTTCATCGAATGCTTGCGTGCGGCAACCCTGTCGACGTTGTTGAACCCGGCGCATCGGAGCGCGATCGACTTGACCCCTCCCGACGCGAGATGGGCGATCGTCTCGGCCGTCAATTGGTCATTCACAAACACGCAAACCGCATCAAAGCCCGCGGCCAGCACCGCAGTTTCCTCGGTCAAGCGCGCTTCCAGGAAGGTCAATTCATGTGGATGATTTGACGCGGCTTCCGATAAGAACGCACGGTCATAAGGCTTGCTGTTGAAGACCGCAACTTTCATCGCTCACTCCGATGATGGGACACTTGAAATCATCACAAACTCTCTTGGTGATCGAGTTGGACAGCAAACGGAATGCCAGACTGATCTGGGAAGAGGCGGGACTTCCAGAATTCGTTTCAACGCAACACGTTACTGCTCACGCGCGACAGCCGCTCTCTCCGAGCGCGACAGCGGAGCCGATCAGGTGCGCCAGTCGCAACGCCTCCGGAACCTTGCCTTGGTGGGTTAATTTTCCAAGCACCCGAGCCGTGACGTCCGGTTCCTCACCGACCACCTGGAACACGAAACCGTCCCGCTCATGAATTTCGCCCGCTGCCTGAACACAGCGTCGACGCTCGTCTGCGTCGGGGAGCATGTCCACAACGTGATGAAATGACTTCAGGTCAGGGTGACGTCGCATGACCGCAACGACTGGCAAGTCGGTTTCCATGCTCAGTCTTGGCAGGTCGACAACATTGCAGCCGCCAAAGGTGATGCCATCGAGCAGAATGAGGTGGAGTTGCCGAGCGAACTTGGATCCCGACAACATCCTCCCCAAAACATCGGTGGAGTCGGTGCCGTCTTTGGCGAGTTCACCCCAGAGCATGCCTTCAAAGCGGGTCGCGGCGCAGACGATTCCCGCGACATTGACGGCGCTCCCACGCTCCATGCCACGGTGATCGGCGTCGTCAAACCCGATCGCACGAATTCTTTTGCCGCGAGAAAGCAGCGCTTCCAACTTCATTTGGACTTGTTCTACCCAGGGGACAGGCTCGGACCGTCGATTCTACCGAGACACCATTCACCGCGCGATGTTCGGCCCGCCGACACGCGTTCCGAAAAGGAAATACAATCACTTGCGGTTGGTCAACGTTGCCCGCTCGGAACGGCATCGTGCGATCGGCAAGATTCGCGTTTCAGGAATATCGAATGCGACGCTCGCGACATTGGTTCAGCCGCTCCGCGGTTCTGATCTTGGTGATCATTATCTACGGTGCTCGCGCGGGTGCTGAGGAGCCCTTGCGGGTAGCTGTCTTCAAAGGCGACGGCGTCGGACAGAGCGTGGTCGACCTACTCGAGGTACTCGGGGAATCCGGTCTCGGTGTCAGCCGGATCACTGCCGAGCAGATCCGCAGCGGCGCCCTTTCAGAATTTGACGTGCTGGTGCACCCCGGCGGCAGCGGAAGTAAGCAGGGCAAGGCACTCGGCGAGGCGGGGCGTCAAACGGTACGCCAATTTGTGAAGGACGGCGGCGGATACCTGGGAGTCTGCGCGGGAAGCTATTTGGCGACCAATGACTATACGTGGTCGCTAAACTTGATCGATGCGAAAGTCCTTGACCGACTGCACTGGGCACGTGGCAAAGGCAGGGTGAGTCTTTTGTTTTCCGCCGCCGGCGCGGAGTTCTTCGGCGTCGCGACCGAAACGGAGCTGTACTATGGGCAAGGGCCGCTGCTGGCGCGCCGGGAATGGGATGATGCGACGGTACCCGACTATCAGAGTTTGGCGATTTATGAATCGGAGATCGCCAAAAACGGTGCGCCTCGGGGAGTGATGCGCGGAACGTCGGCAATCGTTCGCGCGGAGTTCGGCGCTGGTCGAGTCTTCTGCTTTTCGCCTCACCCTGAACTCACCGAAGGCCGAGGCGAGATGCTCGTTCACTCGATCGCCTGGTTGGTGGGCCGGGAGGTACGACACCCCGCGCTGTCACCCCGCTAGGGGATTCAACACGGTCGAGCGACGCGGACCGTTGTTACCGCCCGGGAGTTTTTCGCGTGCGGTACGACTAAACGCTCATTTCGTGGTGCGGCTTGGTTCACTCCGGTCGAGGTTTGAATCGATGAGAGAGGTTTGCATCGGTCCACTTCTGACCGATGATAGGAGCGTTACGGCGACCATCCTTTTTGCGGACCGGCTATGTGGCAGCACACTCCATCATCAAAGCAGTCTCTTTCCAATCTGCTGGCTTGCCTGTTCGTCCTTGCAGGACTCGGTTGTTCGAAAAAGCCTGAAGGGCAAACCGACCCAAATCCGACAAGCATGCTTGAGCTTGAATTGGACTCCGAGTTCCCGGGGGAGGAGAGCGATCCCAGTGAGAAAGCCGTCGAAGAGCAGGCATCGGGTTCGCAAGCTCCGCCGGAGTCAGCCGTCGATCGGACCAAGCTCCTCGCGCGTATTGATCGCCTGCTGGAACTCGGACGCGGAAAAGCGGCCGAAAAGGATCTGCGTCAGTTGCTGGTGCAAGACCCCGAAGACTATGAAGTCCTATTCCGGCTCGCCAATCTGTCCGCGTCTCAAGGTGACTACGGCGCTGGAATCGAGCTGCTGTCTGCTGTTCCTCCTGACGATCCGCGCGCCGGTCTGGCGGCACTCGGGACGGCCGCCGATTGGTGTATCGAAGCGAAACGCTTTGACGAGGCGATCGGGTATTACGAGCAGATTCTTCGCCTCAACGCCAGCGTGAATCTCGCGCGGCGCAAGCTGGCTTACTTGTTCAATCGACTCGGGCGACGTCATGAAGCCGTTAAGCGGATTCGCGAACTGTGTTTGCTCAGCGACATCATGCAAGATGAGTTGCACGGATTGGTCGTCGAAGGCGATGCCATGTACGACGCTCCCGGAACTCAACCGGCCGCGGGAGTCAGGCCGTATTGGCCGATCGGAGCGAGCGGAGAGGCGAGGCATCTCGGTACTCTCAAGCAATATCGCGAAGCCGCCGAGTTGATCGAAGCGTCGGTACTTTCCGGCGAAGCCAGTCCTGCAGTGACGGCTTTTTACGGACGCATGGTTGTGGAGTCCCAGCAACCGGACAAGCTTGCCGCGTGGGCGGCGCTTGTCGATGAAGACGTGAGGCAGTTTCCTGACTTTTGGGCCGCGCTCGGAAGCCACTTCGTTTTGGAGGCTGACTACGACAAGGCGATCCCGGCGCTCGCCCAAGCGCTGCGGCTTGATGCAACGGACTTGCCCGTGATTCGGAGGCTCTACCAATCCTTGCAGTCCAGCGGCCGAAGCGATGAAGCACAGTTGTGGATCGACCGTTACACCGTGATGACCGACATCATTGAAGCGAACAATCGAATCGCTGGCACACCCAACGGTCAGATTGACCCAACCCTCTACCAGAAGCTCGCCGACAATCTCAAGCAAGTCGGACGTGAGGCGGAATCGGTCTATTGGAGATTGGTAGCGGCGTCCAAGACCGGTGATCGATCAGCTGTCGAAGCATTGCAAACCGAAGTCAAAACCATCATCGCGGATCGAAAAGCATTTCCCAAACAGGACCAACTGTGGTGCGGAATGACGTTCGATGTCGATCTTGAGATGAAACTCCCACCACAATGGCGAGAGCGGCCGAAAACGGCGGACGAACCTTCCACTCGGTCCGTCATTGCCCCGACGGCCGAGATAGCGAGAGCGGTTTTCCGTGAAGTCACGCAGGAGGTGGGATTGGACCATGCGTACAAGATCGCCACCGATCCGCCCTCCAAGCGGTTTCCCATCTATCAGGTCTACGGCGGTGGTGTCGCCGTCATGGACTTTGACCTCGATTCACATCCCGATCTCTATTTTGCACAAGGCGCCGCGGACCCGCCCGACTTCGTCGCGGTGGCATCCGATCTTCTGTATCGACACCTACCTTCCCGCCAAGGTGCTCGGCTGCGAGACGTCACCAACGTCGCGGGCGTGACCGATGACGCATTCACCGTTGGCGTGACTTCGGGTGACTGGAACCAGGATGGCTGGCCCGATCTTGCCGTCTCTAACATCGGCGTTCACCGCCTCTTGTTGAACCGCGGCGATGGCACATTCGATGTCCAGGATCTTGAACCTGAGAAGGATCTCATTCGGCTTGGGACATCGCTCGCCATTGGTGATCTGACCGGCGATCATCTTCCTGACTTATTCGTTGCGCATTTTCTTCGCGATCCGAATCTGACGCGGTTGCCTCCCGTCGATCAGACCGGCGAGATCACTGAAGTGATTGCGCCGATCAAGTCGATCCCGCATCGGGATCGGCTGTTTGTCAATCAAGCCGACGGAAGTTGGCGATCGGAGCTTGTCGGGACCGACGAATCCGATGCCTGCACGGGGCTGGGTCTCGTTGTCGGCGACCTTGACCCCGATTCGGTGGGCAACGAGGTCTACGTCGCGAACGACGTCCGCAAGAATCAGTTCTGGAAGCAAAACGCCGATGGCGAGCGAGTTGACGCGGCGGCAGTCATGGGCTGCGCTTATGGTTCACTGGGCTTTTCCACCGGCGCAATGGGAATCGTCGCGGAAGACTTCGACCGCAGCGGCACCCTTGACTTGCACGTGACCAATTATGTGGAGGAACCCGACAGTTTGTATCTCAAAGAGAATGGAATCTATCGTGATTTGAACGAGCGGTTTCGAATCGCCGCGGCGACGCGTGCGATGGTTGGATTTGGGACGCAAACGATCGACTACTCCAATGATGGTTGGCCCGACTACGTCGTCACCAACGGACACGTCGATGACCTGACGCGGCTCGGCCAGCCGTTTCGTCAGCCGCTTCAACTCTTCGCTAACCGGGGAATACACTTCCAGGTCGTCGATGTGGAAGACGCCACGCTTTGGAATCAGCCTCGTGTTGGGCGAGCCTTGGCACGGCTTGATTTCAACGACGATGGCAAGATGGACTTCGTCATAACCGATTTGCTCGCGCCTTCGGCGCTGATTCTCAACGAGTCACCGACCGACAATCACTGGGTCAAGCTTCGTTTGGTTGGCACAAAGAGCGAACGCGACGCGATCGGTGCGCGGGTCGAAGTCAAAACGGAAAAGCAATCGTGGCTCTTGATGGTTCAAGCCGGCGACGGTTACCTCGCCAAGAACGAGACCGTGCTGCACTTGGGATTAGGTGAGGAATCGGTCGTCAAATCAATTACGGTTCATTGGCCTGCGGGGCAATGGCAGGAGTATTCCGATATTCAAGTGGATTCAACATCACTCTTGGTGGAGGGCGACTCG
>JBCBLJ010001147.1:0-1931 GCA_038520195.1 Planctomycetota bacterium | reverse complement strand
GATATCGATTCGATATGGATGGTTGACGTCGTCGTCACTAGCTTCAACGGTCATTGAGGGCGGTACGGACGAGGATGCAATCTACTTTCAAAGCGGGCAAACTTGTACGTACCCGTGTCGTCCTTTCTCCGGTGGGCGTTCTGCGGTCGCCCGGACGACTGAACGCTATCAGTCCAACCTTGGTGGCGCGTTGGTCACCAGGTTCCGCTACGAAGATGCCTTTTCTGATTTACATGGCCGTGGTTGGTTGGGCTTTCGTTCAATTTTACGGCAGCGGACGGTGACGTCGGCGCCATCTGATCCGACCAACGAACTACCCACTCACCGGTTTGGCGAATCGTGGACGCGGGCCATCTTCGATCCCACGACTTTCGATGATTTCTTCAATGCCTACCCATTCGCTAGAGTGGTTCAGGAACAGACCGACTTTGGAACGGACGCATGCGGAAGCGATCCAGCTCAGGCTCATGGCATCTGGGCGAGGACGACCGTGAGCGATTGGCAAGTCCAGCGCCGCAATACCGATGCGACCTATGCGTTGCTCGAAAAGACCAATTCCAGGCATGTATTCGAATGCTTGACAGATTCATATCGTGAATTAGGTATCGACTACAATCATCCTCTCGAAGCATTGCTCGTCTCAGCGACGCCCGTTCGCTGGGAATCATCGACAGTCCATGACTTCGATGCGTTGGGCAATCCGACTGATACGCGCGTTCGCGCCCAAGCCGATGGTGTTGACACAGCGCCGATCGAAACTCACTTCACCGCGACGTACGTCAATAATGCGAGTACTTGGTTCATCGGGCAGAAGACGAGCGAGTTAGCGACGCAGACGACGCCAGCTGGCTCGGCCACACGCATATCAAGTTACACCTATGATGGAACAACGGGCCGGCGAACTGAGTCGAACACCGGTGCTGTCACTGACACATCCGTCTTCCTCCGAACGACGACGAGCTACGACCGCTTTGGTAATATCGCGACGGTTGAACAGCTCGATGCAAACAATACGCTTTTGAGAAGATCGATTCTGACCTTCGACGCGCGAGGAATGTTTCCGATCTCTGTCGAGAATGGTCTCGGGCAAGTCGTCCGTCTTAAGCACGAGCCGAGATTTGGCAACCTTACGGGAACGCTCGACGCAAACGGCGTTGAGTCTTGGTTGGTTTTTGATGCACTTGGACGCCTGCGTCGAATGCAGCGAGCTGACGGAACTTGGAGCCGAAAGTGGTGGACGCATCAGCCGACAACCGTATATCCCGACGCGAACGCGCTCCTTACAGAGCACACACAGACAAGCCAAGGCGCCATTGACGCAAAAAGCTACGATTTCCGGGGGCGTCCCCTAAAACAGGTCTGGCTCGGTCTTCGGGGCAAGTCATTCACGCAGGAAATGGCCTACGACGGCTTTGGACAGGTCTATCAATCCAGTCGTCCATATGCGGCGAACGCCAGTCCAAGATGGACGACGATGACCTATGATCGTCGTGGGCGACTCGAGACCGTTCACGAACCCGACGGCACAACACAGGCTTATCGTTACGCGGGTACCCGGACATGGGTCACCGATGGCCGAAGTGAAACGCAGTCAATCAGGAGGAACGGAGAAGGTCGAATTGTCGAAGTCATCGATCCGGCTGCGAATACCACAACCTATCAATATGGACCTTTCGGTACGCTCTTGAGTGTCGACGGTTTCGGACGAAGCATTACACAGGTCTTTGATGACTATGGTCGCAGGACTTCGGTCGATGATCCGAACACGGGAACCACGATCTTTCAAATCGATCCCCTCGGGCAGGTCACGCGCATGACGGATGGCCGCGGCATGACAACCGAGACCCAATTTGATTTGCTTGGTCGTACGGTCCGCGAAATCCGTCCCAACAGCACGCGCACTTGGGAATATGACCACGGCTCGAGCGGTG
>JBCBLJ010000458.1:0-6752 GCA_038520195.1 Planctomycetota bacterium | reverse complement strand
CGAGGCAGTGAGGCCCAGGATCGCGTCATTCAGTTCATTCAAACAAAGCTCCGGCAATGGCAAGCGAAGCTTTCCGAAAGCGACGCCGAGACTTGACCGCTCAACGACTTGACTGGTCAACATAGGTACCACCATCATCAAGCTTGAGTGTCGTCTGCAAAACGAGTGATGCTGTTGCAAAATCCACAAGCCTGGGACGCAAGCGAGTGAACTCCAATTCAAGCCTCGGACTATTCTCACGTTTTCTGGCGAGCACGCTTGCTTCCCTCTGCTCGATCCTTCTCTTCTCCGGGTGCGATTCATCGCCGCGCGTTGACGGACGCACTCCCGATCAATTCCAAGCGTCTTTGGACGCGATTCGAAGTGAATTGACTCAAGATCAGATCGAAGAATTCGACTACGGACTCTCCGCGATCCGATCTTCCGTGGAGAAGCAAGGGGCGGGGATCTCCGGAATCAATGCCAGCACGGGATCTGAACGACGCTTCCTGGAACGAATCGACGGCATGACCAGTGCCCAAGTGATTGCCGAGGGCCAGCGGATTCGCCGCATTCGTAACAAAAAGGTGCAAGAGATGTTCCCCAATGCGAAATTCGATGAAGAGTCGTGACGAGTTCCTTGGTCGACTAAGCTACGGCGGTTCCCTCCCGACTTCGACACGCCGGACTCGTCATGCGCGCTCCCCACCTGTTTGTGCTTTCCATTTGCTGGACCCTCACCGCGCTTGCGCAACAAGCAGAGCCCGCGACGGACTTTCTGTCCGAATACCGACGGCCCGCACTGGATCGATGGCAAAAGGCCATCAGTGCTTTCGACGAGCTCAATGCATCGGCCAACCATTCGGGTGACGCCATTCTCTTTCTTGGCAGTAGCAGCATTCGGCGGTGGACTTCGATCGCGACCGACATGTCACCCTATCAAACGATTCGCCGGGGATACGGCGGCGCCAAGTTCACGGACATGGCCGTCTTCGCCGAGCGATTGATCGAACCGCACCGGTTTCGCGCCGTCGTGATGTTTGTCGGCAACGGGGTCACCGGCGAGCCAGAGGATCACACGCCCGAACAGATCGAACAACTGGCACGGTACATTGTCGAGGTGGCGCACGATCACTCCCCCGGCACACCATTCTTTTTGATCGAGATCACTCCCTGTGAGAAACGGTTCGACGCCTGGCCCAAGATTCGCGCCGTCAATTCCAAGCTCCGTGAAGTCGCATTGTCGACGCCGGACACGTACTTTATCCCCACTGCCAGCCACTACCTCAACGGTGATGGTACGCCACGTCCCGAGTTGTTTGTCGACGACAAGTTGCATCTCAACGCCGAAGGCTATCGGCTGTGGTCGACACTGATTCGTCGGCGACTCAATGACGTGCTACATCAACGTGCCGTCGAAGAAGCATCACGCACGCCGGAATAACCCTCCTCCTCGCCTACGATTCCTTACAGCCATGAATCTAAAACGAAGACAGTTCATTGCGGCAGCGTGCGCGGCCGGGGTCGTCACCGCGCGCAGCCGACGCGCATCGGGTTTTCAAAACGCCAACGATCGACCTCGCATCGGTGTCGTCGGATGCGGCAGCCGCTGGGATCAACGTGCCACGATGAAGGAGGGTCGCTACGGCGTCGGCAAAGAGTTTCCAAAGTTTGGTGACATTGTCGCGGTTTGTGATGTCGACGCCGATCGGGCCGACCGTGGTCGAGACCTCGTCAAAGAATGGCTCGGATCTGCCCCCGACTCCGGCGGCGACTACCGTAAAATCATCGACCGCGATGATGTGGATGTCGTTCACATTTCGACGCCCGACCATTGGCACGCCAAGGTCGCGATCGAAGCGATGCTTTCGGGCAAAGATGTCTATTGCGAAAAACCGATGACGCTGACGATCGAGGAGGGCCGCCAACTTTGCGAGGTCTACAGGAAGACGGGACGGATTGTTCAGATCGGAACACAGCAGCGCAGCATGCGGCAGATGCTTCAAGCGATCGCGCTGATCCGAGCCGGTCGTCTTGGTGAACTGAAACGGGTTCAATGCGCGATCGGCGGCGGGCCGACCAGCCCCGAGATACCGACCACCGATCCTCCGAAACACCTCGATTGGGACCGTTGGTGTGGACCCGCTCCGCTCGCCGATTACCGTTCCTTGGCCGGAGCGAAAAACGAAACCAAGAGCTGGTCGCGCTGCCACTACGAGTTTCGCTGGTGGTACGAGTACTCGGGAGGAAAGCTAACTGATTGGGGTGCCCACCATGTCGACATCGCGACCTGGGGCATGGGAAAGATAGAAACCGGCCCCGTGACCGTTGACCCCGTGATGGTGAAACACCCTGTCGAGTTTCAAGACGGAATGCCCGTACAGAAGGATCGCTACAACACGGCGACGGCATTCAACATTCAAGCCAAGTTCGCCGATGGCCTCGAGTTGACTTTGCGACATGACACCTCCAACGGCATCTTGTTCGAAGGCACCGAGGGAAGGATTTTCGTCAACCGTGGACGACTGACCGGCAAACCCGTCGAGGAACTCCAAAGCAACCCGCTTCCCGAAGGCGCGATCGAAGAGGTTTATGGGCGGCCGTTGAGCGGTCATGTTGAAAACTTCTTTCGATCGGTCGCCGACCGCAAGCCCGCGATCTCGGAGCCATGCAGTCATCATCGAGCACTCACGACCTGTCACCTCGCCGGCATCGCCGCCCGGCTCGGCCGCAAGCTCCAATGGGACCCCGTCAAACAGCAAGTCACGGGCGACCCGCAAGCCCAAAGCCTCGTCGCCCGCGAGCAACGAGCCGGTTACGAAATCGAAGTCTGAGACGAGTCTACGCTCAGCGAAGCAGTCGCTTCAACGCGGATGCGACGCCGCAGGTGACTTCGGTCATGCGGCGATAGTCGAGCTTTTCGGGCGTGTCTTCAGGAGTGTGATAGTGCGGGTTTCGAAGGTAACTGGTATCGGTCAGCATCAGTGCCGGATAACCCTGATCCCAAAACGAGCTGTTGTCGCTCAAGCGGATGTCATGGACCGACTCCGGCAGTGAAATGGAAAACAGCTTCATCCGCGTCGCGCGTTTGAAACCTCGGCGAAACGACCACCCCAGCTTCCATGACCGGAGATTGCCAACGGCGGCAAGGAAGTTGCCTCGTTGTGGAAAGAAGCGATGCAAGGGTTTCGGAATGGCCGCGGGAACCTTTTGCGATCCGGCGTCGTCGCGAAAATAGCCGACCATCTCCAAGCACAGCATCCCCATGACTTTGTCGCCGCGCTCGCGGCAACGTTGGGCATGTGTTTGGCTGCCCATCGCATCGAAATTGAAATAAGGCGGTTCTTCGCAGGCAAACGCGACAAAGCGCATGGTCCGCTGCCCCGAGATTTCGCGCAGCATTCGGCTGGTTTCCAGGAGTACCGCGACGGCGGATGCGTTGTCGTCCGCGCCCGGTGTGATCGAAACCGTGTCGTAGTGAGCCCCCAAGATCATGATCTCATTGGCGCGACGACCGCCGGGAATTTCGACGATCAGATTGGTCGCCTCGTGGCCCAGCGCGTCGTAGGTCTCTTCGGTCACGTCGTATCCCATCTCGCGCCACTGCCCGGCGAGGTAGCCGATCGTGGCTTCGATCGTTTTGGGTTTTTCCAAATAGCGCGGTCCGATTAGACCCGCCAACCGATCGACGTGCAGACGCAACCGGGTCTCGGTTTTTTCACGATCGAAATTCATGGTGAGACCGTCGATTGAAGGCCGAAATCAGTAAAGGATCCGGAGCGTGACGAATACGATGGACTCCTGAAGCCATTCCCGCAACGGAGTATTCAGACGGATCATTAGTGGACCAGCTACCGACGAAGAGGTTCGCGGTTGCGGGGTTTCAGTTGATACAATTGGTTCCCACAAGGGATCGCTCAAGGACACCAGTCTTCGCACGCACCAATCATCATGACGCTCCGCGACGAAGTCGGCTCTTGGGACGGAAAGTCGGCGGCGGCGATCGGATCGATCTATGAACAATACATCGCGGATCCCAGGTTCATCGAAACGCTGCTGGCGATGCTCGTTGAACCAAGGCATCAACCCGGTGCGACATGGTTGATCAAAAGGTATCTCGAGTCTGGCGGCGGCTTGAGCGGCCAGGACACTTCGCGAATCTGGTCCTCCGTCGTCGCATTGGAGCACTGGGGAAGCAAGCTTCACCTGCTTCAGTCGATGCGTCACCTCGATATCAGCGTCAAAGACAAGGAGACCGCAGAGGTCTTCGTCCGTGGCTGCTTGAACGACAACAATAAGTTCGTTCGAGCGTGGGCCTACAGCGGCTTTTACGAACTCGCCCAAGCACACCGCGACTATCGAGCTGAGGCCACCGAGTTGCTCGCCTCAGGGCTTACCGAAGAGCCGCCGTCGATACGCGCCCGGATCCGCAAACTGATGCGGGAGCGCGAACCGCTGGAGTGAACACGGCTGGATCGGATGAGGGCATTAACGCATGGCTTTTTGACGAACCGCCTCGGACGCTCGACCTAATTCAGCAATTTGGCCAACGTCCGTGCCAGGTCTTCTTTTTGGTCGTCCCTTGCCGCTTGCGCGCCGCTTTCTTGGGAGGTGATTTTGCCACGATTTCGCACTCAATTGCTGATGACGATGAACAGTTCCTCCACGAAATGGAGCATTTACGGCTATCAGACGCAAGACGAACCCCGGCGGCGCGTCACCCAGTCGCAACGCGGCTAACGTATTGCGTCGATTCGTCGAATGACGCCGCCCGCACCGCCGATCGCGAGCGTCCCATCGCTGGGATGGACGGCCAGCGCGTACGCCCAGCCATCGAGCGCCTCGATTTCGTTGGTGATCGAGACTTCGACGGAGTCAATGACCCTCAAACGACCGTCGTGACAAGCCGCCGCGATCCGACGATCATCGAGCCAAGCGATGGCGAGCGGTTCGGCAGGAAGTCTCGCGTATCGCACCATTCGACCGATCGTTGGTTGCCAAAACCGGATCGTCCGATCCGCGGCCGCCGACGCAACCACCGGTAAACCCTCGGTCGATGGTCGCAGGGCGACGGCACCAATGGGGCTCGTATGTTGGTTGAGACTGCGAATGACCTTGCGCTCGTTGAGACTCCAAACCCGTAGCGATTGGTCCTCGCCACCACTGACAAGCGTGTCCCCATCGGAAAGCACACACAATGCCGTCACACCACGTGAATGACCAGAAAGAGTCGGCGCGTTGGAAGCATCCGATTCGATCGCAAGCTGATTGATCATCCGATCGAGACTTGACGTGATTAGGTGTCTTTCGTCACGCCACGAAATCGCCACCACCGAATCGGCGTGACGCGCGTCGGTCGAGAGCAGCTTCAGTTCCGGCCAGGAGTAGACTTTCACGACACCTTCTTCGGCAGGGTAGCCGCCACCAATGGCGAGTCGCGTCCCCTGCGGTGAAAACCGGCAGCAGTGCAAGTTGGGCGTGGTCACCTCGACTTCGCGAAGAACCTCGAGCCCCGGCCAAGCCCGCACTTGGATGCCCGACTGACTGACCGCGACGAGTGATTCACCATCGTGCGCGAACGCCATTGCCGTCACCGGCGGCTCGGCGGCGGAAGCGACGAAAGCGACGAAAGCCCCCACCCAGAGAAACGCGATGAGCGACCGAAGAAGGCACGAGCGAACGAATTGCTTCACTTTTGAAACTCTCGTTTGATTGTGAAGAGGCATTGGTGGTCACCGCGAGGTTAGAATCATTCGCTGCCGCGAGTTTAGTTGAACTGCCCCCGTCGAGATGTCTCCAAATGAACCCACAGCGAAGACGTTTTCTGGCAGCTGCCGGAGCGGCAACTCTCGCTAATGCTGTGCCGGCTGCAGAAACAACGCAAGTCGAGTTGGAGGGGTTTTTCACGCTTGGCCAACGGGACGGTCATTGGTGGCTGATCACTCCTTCCGGAACGCCCTTCTTTTCACTCGCCGTCAATCACATTGATCCGGCGACCTTGCGTTACCCGGAAAACGTTCATCGATGGCGCCAAACGTACGGCGGCAGCACGATCCGTTGGATCCGAGAATCCGTCGCGCCGAATCTGAAGTCATGGGGCTTCAATTCCGTCGGATGGGTGCAAGAGGTCTCGGTGCGCGAGTGGCGACACTCGCGGTCGTTCACGATTGATGAGTATCGAGCGTTGGACATGCCGTACTGCCATCTGCTGCCCTTCACCGAGTCGCATCAATGGGAAAAGCACACGGTTCACTACGACTTTCAAAGCGAAGATTGGAAGGAATGGTGTGACTACATCGCCCGTGCGCAGTGCGCCGAACTGGCCGAAGAGCGTAACCTGATCGGGTACTTCTACAGCGATTGCCCGACGTGGACTCACCGTCGACCAAAGAACGCCTGGCGCGGACCGATCTTCGACCCCGAACGACTCCAGACAGAAGCAGGAAGAAAAGAACTGACTCAACTTGCACACGCGTACTACAAGACCACTCACGATGCGATCCGTCGCTACGACAAACATCATTTGATTCTGGGTGACCGCTACGAAGCCAACGCGCCAATTGCTAACGAAGTGATCAACGCTGCGCTTCCATTCGTCGATGTGCTTTCGTTTCAGGACTTTCGCGATCCGGTCCAACACCTCGACTCCTGGCACCGGCGAACGGGCAAGCCGGTGTTACTGGCCGACGCCGCGCGAATGAAGTGGCAAACAGTACCGGGCGAGTTCACTCGGAACGAAGGTGGCTGGTACGCCGAAACGGTCCAGAAGCTGT
>JBCBLJ010000846.1:0-3576 GCA_038520195.1 Planctomycetota bacterium | reverse complement strand
GTCACCTGACTCACCACGAGGTCTGATTGAGAACCCGACCTTTCGGTCTTCGTGGGCGAGTGATCCAGAAAGTCGATCTCGCCAAGGACTTCCGCGCCGAGTTTGTTCGCGATGCTTTGCGAGATGAATGAGTAACTGAACACGTTCGAGTAGATCATGTCCTGCGTGACTTGCCGGCCATCTTTGGCCATCATGCGGATGCCTGCAAAGACTCGTTTCTCAATTCCTGTTTCGGAGTCCTTGCGAAGCACCTCATTCATCCGCGTCGCGAATACGTTCGCGTTGTCCCCGTCATCTTTCTTGTCCGACTGATCCTTCTCGTCCGTTTGGTCATCCGAGTCGACGATCGCCGTGAGTGTCTGTGGTTCACTTGAGAGGTCGTCTGTCGCGCGAGCGGACGAGATGGTGACGACGGCGAGAATGACGAGCAGGGTCAAGAACGTTGCGGCCGCGGTGGGCCAGTCATTGGCAACGGTATCCTTTTGCAGGATCCTGCGAATCCGACCGGTCAGTGCGCCACCGTTGGCCGCGACCATTCGCCGGTCGACACTCCGTGACTCTTCAATCTTCAGGAGCGCGACGGCCAAGGCGGGGCGATCCCCGCAGGCACCAATCGCCAGTTCGTCACAACAGTGCTCGCGTTCAATGCGAGTCTGACGCGACAACCACCAAATGACCGGGTGAAAGAACAGCAACGTCTCCAGCAAGTTTTGCAGTAGATTGACGAAGTAATCATGTCGACGAATGTGTGCCAACTCGTGAGCCAGAATGGACTCCAGTTCGACCGTTGTGAGTCCCGACAGAAGGCTGGTCGGAACCAAGACTGCCGGACGCAGACATCCGATAACCATTGGCACCGCCACTCGTGCCGATTCGAGCACACGCACGTTTGGGCTGACGCCAAGCTGTTTGCGTAGTCGCGCGAAGGTCGCGTCAAGGAGGGCGTCATTCGTTTCCGACGCCGTTTGAGCCCAGACTCGAATGCGCCATAACCCGCCGGCCAATCGACACATCAGCAACGCGACACCGACAAGCCATCCGCCGACGATCCAATGCATCCAGGGCTGTAGCGTCGCGTCGAGACGCATTCGCCAACCGCGTTGGCCTTCGACGAATGCCGGCGGTGAAGTGACGGATGCGTCGGAGAGCTCCGGCGGCGAGAGATCGCTTGACGGATCAAAAGATGGTGTGGGTCGAGCGTCGATCTCCGGAGCGAGTGCTTCCAGATGGTAGTCGATCGACACGACCGGAGTCGGAGTGTTTTTGACGAGATAGCCGGCAGTCGCGACGGGCGCCAGTGCGAGTAGTGTCATCCCTAAACAACAAATCGCGTAGCGAACGTGAGCCGCCTCTCGCCGCACAAAGAACAGTGCGAGCCCCGCGATCAGTCCGATGATGGACGCTTGCCAAGTGAAGTGCAGGAGCGTCCAACCGATGTTGTCGGCGAACGATTCGACGGCGGCGATTGCGATCATTCCACTCATTGCGATTCTCCTTCGAGTTCATCCAACAGTTTGCGGATTTCCGCGAGTTCTTCTGGTGACGACTTTCTCGACGACAGTGCCTGCAACACGAGTTGCTGCGCGGAACCATCGAACAATTGATCCACGACGCGGGTGATCGTTTTTCGCTGCGTGTTTTTGCGCGTCACCGCGGCCTTGTACACGTGAGCATGCCGCGACGCGTCACGCTTGAGCAGTCCTTTGTCGAACATGATCTGCATCAGCTTCAGCACGGTGGTGTAACCCGAACCCCGGTCACCGCCGAGGCTCTCCTGAACCTGCCGCACCGTACACGGTCCGTGTTCCCAGAGGACGTGAAGAATGGCGAGTTCGCCATCGGTCGGTCCCTGTTTCGCTGGTCTCGCCATCCGAATTCCTCCCGCGTTTGATTGACTTGAAACGGATCTTACGAATTCGTTCGTAGATGTCAACGAAGGATTTCGTAGAAAATTGTTTCCCGGGTCACGCCCCGACTGTGCGTGTCGAAACGCCGCAGGGATTCCGAGACTCGCGGAAATCCGCCGCATCGCAAATGCACCCGGTTTGCCGCTACGATGACGGCGAAACAATGCAGCGACGAGCAACCTTCGGCGGTTCTGCGCGGACTGTTGCCCTGAATCCGATTTCCCGAGCGCGTGAAACGAATTGATGAACAACGATGCCCAGCCGGCCAACGCCCTCCCTCCGAGAGACGCTCACAAGCGAGGATTACATCGGACGATGACGCTTGGCGGGGCCTACGCGACGCGAAACCACACGATCAAGCACTTGCAAGATCTGAAGGGTAAGACGGTGCTTACCGAGACGATGCCCTTTACGATCGACGAAGCGAGGGCCGCCGAAGAGGCCGGCATCGACACTTTGAAGGTCAAGTTCGATCCGGGGAACCCCGCGACCGCGATCGCGATCCGCCAAGCGGCTCCACACACGTTTATGACCTTTTGCATTCCGCTGACGAAGGTCGCGACGATCGACGAAGCGGTGCGGGCGGGATACGACGCGATGGAAGCCGGAGCCGACGGGATCATGTGCCAATGGGGGCCAAAGTTCATTCGTGCCGTGGCCGACGCGGGGATCCCCGTCGAAGCGCACGCCGGTTTGGTGCCAAGACTGAGCACCTGGACGGGAGGCCTGCGGGCGGTCGGCAAGACGCTTGAAGAGGCCGTTTGGATTTTCGAGCAGATCAAGTCGTTCGAAGATGCTGGCGCTTGGGCGGTGGAGGTCGAAGTTGTTCCGGCGGACCTACTTTCCGAGCTTTCCAAACGGACAAGGCTTGTCACATCGTCGATCGGCGCCGGTAGCGGCGGCGACATCCAATTCATGTTTGCGGAGGACATCTTGGGCAATCACGCACCTCCCTACCCGCGTCACACCAAGCAGTATCGCGACCTCTTCAAGATGGAGCAGGCGATGCAGGCGGAGCGGGTCGCGGGGTTTCGGGACTACATCGACGACGTGAAGAACGGGAGCTTTCCCGGTCCCGAGCACATCGTGTAGACGCCTGAGGGATTGATCGAGGAATTCCGTGCATCGGTCGACCCGAGTTCCGAGTAAGACTTGCGCTAGCGAAGTTGCTTGACTCGACAGAGTTTGGCCCAGGTCGGATGGAAGCTGCCGAGTAGTTGTCTCGGCGTCTGGTCCGGCTCGATGGTTGAGACCAGACCCGTCACTCTCTCAAGACTCTTGCCGAGATACTCACTCACCAGGGCGCTGGCGTCGATTGAGGGCGCGGCGCGGTATCTCGAAACGGGCGTAGCTTCGATCACGGCGTCGATGAGTGGTTCGCACCAAGCATCGATCGCGACACCGGCGGCGCCGAGCGCGATCATCTTGGCGATGTCGTCCGCGGTCACCGCACCGGGGACGACCCAAAGCGGCAGTTCAGCGGCACCATTGTCTCTCAGTAGCTTCTTCGCGCCGCAGAGTGCGCCAGCCAGGTACTTCCCCTGCACTTCGGCTTCATCAAGTCGCAGAATCAATCCGTCGGGCTGCGCCGTGTCCGACATCGCCAAAGACCTTCGAGACCGCTTGCGCGTTGAAGGCAAACGCATAGTCACCGAGTGAACCGCGGACT
>JBCBLJ010000958.1:0-2926 GCA_038520195.1 Planctomycetota bacterium | reverse complement strand
GGTTTCAACGACGGAATTATAGCGGGAGGCTGCGTTTATCGTCAGTCGCTTTCATCATCCCATGCTTTCACGCTCGCGAGCCCGCCTCGTCATCCTGACCGTTACCGCTTTCGTGTTGATCCCCGCGATTGCCCATCGCTGGGGGCGTACGTTCCGCCCCAAGGATCGGTTTCAAGTGACCGGAAACTCGATGTGGCCCACGCTCCGGCACGGCGACATGTGTCACGTCACGCCACAGCGGCGGCTCGCCGTCGGTGACTTGGTCGCTATCCGCTGGAAGGGAACGCGGCGTGTGAAACGCGTCGCAGCCGTCGGCGGTCAACGCGTTGAATTGGAAAACGGCCGATTGCTAGTCGATGGAAAACGATTAGAAGATCACCTCGCGCAGACGTCCGATCTTCGCGTCCCACCGGCTCGAGTCGCCGTCGAAACTCAGCCCGATTCTTGGGTCTTCAGTGAAGACCGAAAATGGCTCGTCTATCGGCATCAAAATCGACACGCGGGAAACCGCCGGACTGCGATCATGGACGACTATCCGATCAACCAAAGCGTCAAGCGGCAACTCCACCCGGTCGACCATCTCGTCGTCGAACTCGTCGGTGAGCCGTCGCTTTCGAAAAATCAGCAAGAGATCATCGTCGAGTTCTTTGTCGCTAACGCTGTGCGCCGTGTCCGACTGCGAGACCGCAGGGCGAGCAGTCGCGACGCCGTGCAATCGAATGAAGCCAGTCCGCTAACGGCCGAACAACCGATACGCATTCAATGGCGCGAAGGCCTTGACGCCGGCGCGTTGGCGATCTCCCGCGAAGTCGAATACCGTGCCAATCCGAGCATCTTCACGAGCGCCCCGTATTTACTCGCCGACAACGAACTCTTCGTAGTCGGCGACAATATTCCCGTGTCGGTCGACAGTCGAGTGTTTGGACCGATCTCACGGCACAACGTGATCGGGATCGTTGAGCGCGTCACCAGCCCATCGTCCCCGGCCCGCCCTTGAAGGGCCCGACAATTTCTGGCGTGATCCAGCCGCCGTAGAAGTCGCCGGCTTGCGACGTCGCGCGAACGTCGCCCACCCAGCCTTCATCGATACGGCTGAGATAGAACGCGACGTAATTCGCAAGTCCCGCGTAACGCTGCGTTGGTTGCGGATAGTACCACGCGGCTGAATCGATCGTTCTCTTCGGCGTCGTGATCGAATAGTAGTGCGCGTAGCCTTTCCACTCACAGAACGAACCGCCGGACGCCTTGGTGAGGTAGTTGCTGTCGATGTCCTCGGGCGGCTAATAATAAACCGGCGGATGGCTCGTCTCGAGCATCCGCAGGGCACCGGTCGTGGATGCAAGTTCGATGCCATCGACCACGACGCGAATCGGCTTGGTCGTGGGTTCGAGACGCGGCGGGCGGGGATAATCCCACACCGATTCCTGGCCCGGTCCGGGTTCGATACGGTCAGTCGGACGTCGCATCACTCGCCAATCGAATGCCCGCAAATTGCCACCGCGCGTCGGGTGGAAAGAAGTTGCGATAGGTAGTTCGCGCATGTCGACGCGGCGTCGCGCACGATGAACCGCGCAACACAAACTGGTTGCACATGAATTTGCCGTTGTATTCGCCGATCGCACCCGGCGGGATGCGGTAACCGGGATAGGCGGTGTATTGACTCGACGTCCACTGCCAAACGGCTCCGAAAACATCCTGCAGCGGCGACTCAGCGTCTTTCGTACAACGTGGATGCACTGGCAGCATTGCGTCGAGCGTGTCTTCGCAACCGCGACTGGAAACCGCCTGACCTTCTGCCGCGATTTCCCATTCGGCTTCGGTCGGCAAACGCATTCCACTCCATCGTGCAAACGCATCGGCTTCGAAATAACTCACGTGCGCCAGCGGCGCGGCGAGGTCCAGCGGCCTTCGACCGGCGAGCGTAAACTCCTGCCACTGGCCGTTGCGTTCGAACCAATAGATCGGACGCTTCCAATCGCCCTGCCGCACCGTACTCCACCCCGCCGAAAGCCAGTGCTCGGGGCGCTCGTATCCGCCGTCGTTGATGAAGTCCAAAAACTCACCGTTGCAAACAAGGTTCGAACTCAACCGAAATGGTTCGACATAAACCCTGTGACGCGGCAACTCGTTGTCAAAGCAGAATCCATCGCCCTCGAAACCAATCTCTCGGACGCCGCCTTCGAAATGGACCCACTGTGTGAGTTCGCGTTCGGAGTCTTCGACGCCGTCATCGAACATCGCCGGGGCGAGCGGGTTACAGGAAAGTAGATGCTTGACATCGGTTAGCATCAACTCTTGGTGTTGCTGCTCGTGATGGAGTCCGACTTCGAGTGTCCTCAGCTGCGACTCGGTCAGTCGTCCGAATCGACTCTCAAGCTGCTGATCGACTTGCCGACGGTACGCGTGAACTTCGTCCACCGTTGGACGCGAAAGCAGTCCGCGCCGGTCGCGCGGATATTGGTCGCCGACGGTGTTGTAGTACGAGTTAAACAGATACTCGAACGAGTCGTTTTCGGGGCGGTAGTCGTCAAACGACTTGAGCACAAACGTCTCGAAGAACCACGTCGTGTGCGCCAAGTGCCAGCGAATGGGACTCGCGTCGGGCATCGATTGGATCACGCAGTCTTCCGGATACAATCTTGATGCGATTGCCACGGAGTGTTGACGGACGGATCGAAACCGACCGAGTTTGGACTGCTGAGCTTCAGCCAATGCGATCGGACTCACCCGGTGACCTCAACACCTTTCCAGAAAGCGACGTAGCCCTTAATCCGTTTGACATCGTCTTTCGGCTCGGGGTAATACCACGCCGCGTCTTTGTTGGTTTCGTCACCGACGACGACATCAAAGTAACTCGCAGTACCTTTGCAGCCGCAAACCGAAGAGTGGTCGCTATCGCGAAAGAATTCGGAATGAACTGCGGCGG
>JBCBLJ010000160.1:0-12941 GCA_038520195.1 Planctomycetota bacterium | reverse complement strand
TTCGTCATTCTTTGCGATCACGCGCGACATTAGCCATGGCGGACTGGCGTACCTCAGTCCGCGCAAGGCGGGTTTTGAGCTCGCGGTGATTCATATGGAAGATGAAGGATGGTCCGGCGAAGTCGTCTGCCGAGTCTGCCACTCGATGCTCGTTCACACCAGCGAACTCGAAGAGGTCTATTTGACAAATCTCGAGTATCTTTACGAACGGTTCATGTAGCGTTCCGCTTGCGGAGCGATGCGTCTCGATCGATTGTGGCCCCGATGTGTTCTCCTGACGAGGTGATGCTCGTTCACACGCGGAGATGACGAGGAGTACAATACCGCGACCGCTGGCCGACCGCTCTGGTGGCCAAGCGGGTTCGGCATGCCTGCAGACCTCCCACCCCCCAAAGACGATGAATCGAAGTTTTCCTGCGGTGGCAACCGCACTGTTCGTTGTGGCTGCGTCGTGTGGCTCAACAGCCGTTGCGGAGGACGGCAAATCCATCTCGCTGTTTAACGGCAAAGACCTCAGCGGCTGGATCGGACGCGACGATCTTTGGAAGGTCGAGAACGGCCAAATCATCGGAAAGACGACTGCGGAAAAACCTCTTCAGCAAAATACCTTTTTGATCTACACCGGCAGTGAACCGGCGGATTTTGAGTTGACGCTTCAATTCAAAATCGAGAACACGAACTCTGGTATCCAGTACCGCAGCAAGGTGATCGACAAGGAAAAGTTCATCGTCGGCGGGTATCAGGCCGACATCGACTTTTCGAATCGTTTCGCGGGAATCCTCTACGAGGAACGTGGACGCGGCATCCTCGCCGAACGTGGCGAATCGGTCACGTTGAATGAGAAGGGCGAAAAAACACGAAAACGATTCGCCGACGGACGCAAACTCGGAAACGGGATTCACGCCGGCGAATGGAATGACTATCGGATCGTCGCCAAAGGAAACCATCTCCAGCATTTCATCAATGGGACGATGACGGCGGAGGTCTTTGACGGGCAACCGGAAAAAGCGGCAACATCCGGCGTCATCGCGTTTCAGCTTCACCGGGGCGACCCCATGGTGGTGCGATTCAAAAACATCGTCTTGCACCCACTGAAGTAGCAATTCCCAGGTGACTCGCGGAGTCGCTTCCCAATCGGCTATCATCCAATAGGAGAATCCTATGGCTGACCCGATCTGGGCGAGTGACGACCAAACCGAGACACTGCTCGATGCCGCCCGATCGGGTGATGATGACGCGGTGAATCGGCTCATGGAGAAGCACCGCAAGTCGATTCGCCGACTCGTGGAATTGCGTTTGGACCGGAAAGTCCAGCGCCGGGTCGATGTTAGCGACGTCGTCCAGGATGTGATGGTGGAAGCCTCGAGCCGTCTGGAAAAATATCTCCAAGACCCCGCCATGGCGTTCCATCTTTGGCTGCGCCAAATCGCGTGGGATCGAATCATCGATACCTACCGGCGGCACCGGGTCAGCGCGAAGCGCAATATGGATCGCGAGCAGCCGATGGCCGCGCCCGCGGGGCCCGATCACTCAACGATGGAATTGGCGATCCAACTCTGCGACCCCTCCCTGACGCCTTCGGCGGCGGCGACTCAGCGCGAAATCGCGATGAAAGTGGAAGAGGCGATCGAGACCCTCAACGACCAGGATCGCGAAATCATCCTGATGCGACACTACGAACACCTCACCAACCTTGAGATCGCCGAGGTGCTCGGTCTAAACCCTCCGGCGGCGAGTATGCGGTATTTGCGAGCTGTGCGTCGCCTTCGTGAAACACTCGAAGAGACCGAAGAGAATTTTCCGCTGAAGCAGGATGAGTCGCTCAAGTGAGCGAGCTGTCGGAGCAGGATGAACAGCGATTGGCGGATCTGCTCGCCGAGTTGACGGACTCGATCTGTCGCGGCGAGCCACTGGATTTTGATGAAATCTGTGAAGAGCACCCCGATCTCGCATCGGAACTCCGCCGATTGTGGGGGGCGGTCCTCGTCACCGATACAGCGGGCGCGGCGGCCGAAGAACGTGTCGGTAGCGACGGCTCATCGGGTAGCGGCGGTCGCTGGCAAAGTTTGACGTTCCCGACGACTCTCGGGGACTACGAACTGCTCGAAGAAGTCGGTCGCGGAGGCATGGGCGTCGTCTTTCGCGCACGGCAGATCAGCCTCGACCGAGAGGTCGCGATCAAAATGATCCTTCGCGGACGGCTGGCGAGCGAAGTGGACTTGGAGCGTTTTCACGCCGAGGCGTCGGCGACCGCGCGATTGGAACACCCTGGAATCGTGCCGGTCTACGAAGTCGGTGACATCGATGGCCGTCCCTTCTTCAGCATGAAGTTCATCGAAGGAGAGACACTTTCCGATCGCTGCCGACGTGGCCCAATGCCGCAACGCGAAGCCGCCCGATTGATCGCGCAGGTCGCGAGAGGGGTTCAGTTTGCCCATGACCACGGCGTACTCCACCGCGACCTCAAGCCGAGCAACATTCTGATTGGCGCCGACGATCAAGCGATGATCACCGACTTTGGACTCGCCAAGGTTGGCGGCGAGAGTGTCAATCTTACCCGCAGCGGCTTACTTGTCGGAACACCGGCGTACATGTCACCCGAACAAGCCGGCGGCCGCAAAGAACTCTTGGGCCCCGGCAGCGACGTCTACAGCTTGGGCTCGATGCTGTACTTCACCTTAACCGGTCAACCGCCGTTTATCGCCGAGTCGCCGGTCGAACTGGTGATGCTGGTGATCGAGCAGGACCCCCGACCTCCACGTTCGCTGCGTCCAAGTCTTGACCGTGACTTGGAGATGATTGTCATTCGCTGTTTGCAAAAACCGATCGATCTCCGCTACGGCTCCGCGAAAGCACTTGCCGACGACCTCGATGCCTTCCTGAGCGACGAAGCGGTCTCGGCAAGGAGTGGTCGATTCGCGCAGGTCGCCGCTCGCATTTTCCGAGAAACACACCATGCCGCGGTGCTCGAAAACTGGGGGCTGCTTTGGATGTGGCATTCGTTGGTGTTGCTGGTGGCGTCTCTCCTAACGTGGTTGCTTGAGTTCTGGGACGTCTCCAACCGCGGCATCTACATGGCACTCTGGACCGTCGGGCTTGGGGCTTGGGCCGCCGTTTTTTGGAAGCTTCGACAGCGCATGGGCCCGGTGACCTTCATCGAGCGTCAGATCGCGCATGTGTGGGGCGGGAGCATGATTTCGATCGGCATGCTCTTTCCACTGGAATGGTGGCTCGACCTACCCGTGTTGCGGCTGTCACCGCTCCTGGGCGTCATCAGCGCGATGGTCTTTATCATCAAGGCAGGAATGCTGACCGGTGTCTTTTATTTGCAGGCGACGGCGTTGCTGGCCGCCGCTGTTGGCATGGCGCTACTGCCTCATTACGCGCACTTGATCTTTGGTATCGTCGCGGCGATGTGTTTTTTCGTGCCCGGGTATGAATACGCAAAGCGGCGAAGAGCTCGAATCTAGGTGTTGCGCGTGGTCGTCTCGACCGAGCCAAACAGAATGGCCGAGTGATCCCGATGAAGGTGCAACGGGACAATGCCAAACTGTGAGTCGCGACGTGGCTTCGCCAATGCTTGCGAACGGAATACCACGCACTACTTCATCGGCGCGCCCTCAAGGGGCGTTCCGTTCGTGGTGAGGATTTGAAAATGGTGGACGCGGTGCGGGCCGTCGTAGGACCATACCAGTTCCTTTTCCGGCGTCACTTCCAGCAGCTTGATTCCCTTCTTGGCATGGTACGCAGTGATCACGGTGTTTCCGTTCGGCAAGCGCTGGCCGCCACACGCATCGTCGATCGGATTGCCCGGTAGGTCTTCATTGGTCACTTTCCAAACCACGTTGCCATCGGCGTCCATCTCGACGACCTTATTTCCGTTGGTGAGACACACCAGCGTGTTCCCGCTGTCGAATCGGATTGCGGTGAACGGCCAGTTCTTTGCGGCGCGACCACCCAAGTCCTCCATGTCCGTAGGAAATGCCTTCACGACTTTGCCCTTCGGCGTGTACTCCTTGACCTTGAATGCCAACAGGTGAGGGACAAGGTAGTTCCCGTTGGGGAGCTTCCGTGCCATGCGGGTTTGCATGTGGGCATTGTTTGTCTCAGGTTGCAACGCGAACTCAACGGCAAACGATCCGTTAGGGCGGACCTCCAAGAGGCGCGGTTTTGATCCGAGCTCTGTGATCAGAGTATTACCATTGTCGAGCCGTTGCGCCGTTCCGATTTCCTTGTTCGCGGGATCAAGCTTGTACTCAAACACAACCTTCTTGTCTCGCGTCATTTCTTTGACGACGTTGTTCCAAGCCACCAAAACGTTGCCGCTTGGAAGAACCCATCCATCGCGGGCACCGCCGCGTCCCGAGTCCCAGGCGACGTTGCCATCTTCATCAAGGATTCCCGTGAACGAGGGCCCGGCGATGAACACCGAATGCTTGATCGTTTGCCCGTTCGCGAGCGTCGCTGCCAACAGGAGCCCAAAGATTAGACCGGTTCTCAAAAGCACATTCATCGCGCCGCCTCGGAAAAAGGGAAGGATTGAGGCGTTGGATTGTAAACCAAGCAACGGACGCTCGTGTCCGCTCGGCCGAACAACTTCAACATTGCCGATGGTACTCGCGGCGCGCAAAGCCTCGCCGATGGCGTTACGACAGAATGCCTGGAATCAGCCGTCCGTTGTCGGTCGCCGTGGTGGGGCTATCGAAGTCGGTGCTGTACTCGCGGTCCGCGTCGACGCCCAGCAGCGTCATCAGCGTGTACATCAAATCCGCCACGCTGTGCGAATCGTCGTGGGTGCGACCGTCTTTGCCCGTGGATCCGATCACGCGACCGCCAATCCCGTGTCCGGCCAGCGCGACGGGGATACTCTGGGGATAGTGGTCGCGTCCGCGCTGTGAATTGATGTTCGGTGTGCGACCGAACTCACCCATCCAAATGATGAGAGTGTCCTGCCACATGCCGTTTGACTTGAGATCGTCCATCAATGCCAGCCACGCCGGCTCGACTTGTTGGCAAAGCTGCCGGACCGAAGGGAAGTTGCCGACGTGTGTGTCCCAGCCACCGAGTTGGACTTCGACATATTTGACACCCGCCTCCAGAAGCCGTCGTGCGACGAGCGTCTTTCGGCCAAAGTCACTCTCGCCGTAGCGTGCGACGGTGCTCTCCGACTCGCTCTCGAGATCGAGCGCGGAACGAAACGGGGAAGCTAACAGCCGACGAACGGAGTCAATTTGTTCATCTCGCGTTCGTAGCGATCGACCGTCAAAGCGCTTTTGCGTTCGTTCGTTGAGTTCGCCGATCAGGTCCAGGCGACGCGTGCGACGCCCGACGCGCTGGATCGTTTCCCGCGTGCGCCGAAGATCGTTGATGACAAACGGACCATTGTCGGTTCCCAAAAATGCGGAACCGTGAACGAGATCGCCGAGAGTGACATAGCCTGGCACGGCGGCTGTCTCGAATCGACTCGCGACGTACGCGCCAAGGCTCGGGCGCGGGAAAGACGGAACACGTTCAAAGCCCGTGTGCATCAAATGCGTCGCGCGTTGGTGCTCGCCTTGTCGCGAGCCGACGGAGCGTAACAGGCACAGATCGTCGGCGCGGGTTCCAAGCCCCGAGAATGTCTCGCACAACTGCATGCCCGGAACGCGGGTCGACACCGCCGAAAGAGGTCCGCCGTTGTCCGAATCGGGTTTGGGGTCGATCGTATCCAGCTGACTGGGGCCGCCCTCCATCCAAAGCGTGACGCAACGTCTAAATGGCGCATCCACAGGGCGGCTCGAATCAGCCGGTGTGGCCGAAACCAGGTTGCCCAAACACGTTGACAGACCGGCCGCCGTCACGACCTGTCCGAGTTGGCGTCGATCAAAATGGCTTGGCATCGGAATTCTCCGTTTGCGTTTTCGTGACACGTTAAGGACAGAACACAAATTCGTTGCAATGCAGTAACGCATACAGCACGTCACTTGGCGGGACCGACGCGAGTCGTTGTCGTTCCCACCCGTCCGGGCGCCGTGACAGCGTCGCCAGGAAAAGTGAGTCGAGGTTCATCAACGGAACCTCCGAATCGGCCGCCAACTCTTGCAGCAGCCCTTGGCTCGTTCGTTCAATGTGGAGCGGATCGGTCGCTCCCGTGCCCGCCGTGGCGCGACCGAGAAATCGAACGGACCCTTCGTTCAATGCCGCAGGACGCAGTGGTTTCCGTCCCAGTGCCGTGGCGTACGAGGCAATCAGCTGTTCGGGCAACAGTGGTCTCCATTGCCGAGCCGCAAACGTCGCGTAGACGGCACTTGAGGCACGTTGGTCTTCACCGGCGGCACTCCGCCCATACGCTTCACTCTTGCAGATCGTTGCGATCAGACCGCGAAGGTCAAAGCCTTGCGATCGAAGCTGGTCGGCCAGAGCTTGGTGCAGTTCGGGAACGGATGCCGGCTGGTCTTGACTGAGTCCATCGACGGGATCGACCAAACCGCGGCCAAACAGCAACTGCCAAACTCGGTTTCCCATGGCACGTGCGAATGGCTTTGAACGCACGGTCATCAACGCCATCTCGCGACGCCACGCCGACGTGCGCGGCTTTGCGCCCGTCAGAAAACGAGGCCGCTCCTCTTCGCTTGCTTCGCCACCATGATCGACGATCTCGACACCGCCGGAGACTTCGCGAAACTCGACCGGCTCGAAGAATCGCTGCATCGACGCGTGGTCTTCTTGAGTCCAACGATCAAACGGATGATCGTGACACTGCGCGCAGTCGAGTTGCACGCCGAGAAAGATGCGTGAGATCGGAGCCACGGGGTCGTCATTGTTGCCGATCAGAAAGTTCGCGGGACCGTTGAGCGAACTGACGCCTTTGGCCGAAATCAGATCGAATGCCATCTGATCCAAGGGGCGCTCTTGGGCAAATGCAGACTCAAGCCACTGACGGAGGCCTTCGCGGTCCGCGACTTCGACCGTCCGGCCGACGAGGATCGTCGCCCACAGCTGGGACCAATAACGCGGAAACTCATCCGACGCCAGCAAGCTATCCACGAGCTCGCCGCGATCAGGCGATTTCGCGAAATGCTGCAACTCCTCCTGGGTCGGGATGCGTCCCAGTAGGTCCAGCGTCGCCCTGCGGATGAAAGTCGTCTCGTTGCATGACGAGGCTGCCGTCACCCCGGCGTCCGCCTGAGCTCGAGCGAGGATCTGATCGATCGCCGCGTCCTCGGCGGGCAGTTGAACGCCCGCCGAGATCAGCAATGCGAACAAGATGCAGCGCATGATGGGGCCTCCTTCGGAATTGAGGTGTGTTTGATGAATAAGCTGTCAGCGGCGCGACGCACTAGAGCGAATCTCGACGGAGGCTCGCCCAACCGAAAGTCCAAGTCCCGCCGCGTGGGCGGGGCCATCGAGACGAATCGCCGTTTTCATCGCGCTAAAAGTCGTCGCGACCGAGTTCGGTCTTGAGCTCGGCGGCTCGTTCGGCCAACTCGCGAACAGAGTCACCGTGCTCCGGCTTGACTCGCAGTTTGTCGCCGCCGGCGGGCTCAAACAGTTCGTCTTCCAGAAGCTTCATCGGGTCGGTTGCCGTTTGCATCGCGTCACGACGCATCTCAGACAACAGCACCATGCGTCCTGCACCACGCAGTGACTGCGACAACTCTTTGTTTTCGAGTTTGCCGACCAACGAATCGATTTTCCGCAGGTGACGACGAAGTCGACGGCACGAGCTGAGGATCTCGCGGCACTTTTCGGTGACCTCTTCGGCTTGATCGCTACGAATCGACAGTCCACCGCTGGTCGTCTCCATGGTCTCGGACAACATGTCTTCGACCATCTCGGCCAAGTCCAACTCGGCGTAGGGGATCTCGGCGGCGAGGACGTACGGTACGACTTGGTCTGCGCCGCGGCCGTCGATCTTTCCACCGAATAGTTTGGCGACGCGTGCCGAAGCGGGGTCGGACATATCAAGTCTCCGCGCGATCGCGCGGAGACGTAAATGCACATCGCTTGCCCGTGCCTCCGCTCGTTCGCCGAGTTCCATCATTTCCCCGAGGTGCTCCCAAGCCTCCTCTTCGCGAATCTCAAGTCCCTTCGCAGTGTCGTAAGAAACCTGTTCGATTTGGCTCAGCAATTGCTCAACAGCGGCCGTGGGAGATTGAATTCGCTCCGCCAACTCGAACGCAACGATCGCGGCAAACCCGGGCGACCGCATCGCTTTGACGAGTTGCTCGTGCTGTTCGTCAGGAGTCGCCATCTCATCGGCGAAGAGTGGAAGCTCGCGCCGTACTTCGGCAAAAACCTTCGCTGCTGCTTCAAACTGGTCGAGGTGCTCCCGGGGTTCGCGCGGAAGATTGGGAATCACCATCAGCTTGTCACCGCGCTGGACCAATATCCGTTCCATCGCTTCGTCGAGAAAACGTTGAATCGGATCGATCCGACCGTCAAGCTCAACGATCATCAATGCCGCGGCGGAGTGCTCGTCCTGCAGCATCCGCTGCGCGATTTGGTTCGTCTCGCCATCGCTGGACATCTTCGTGGCGATCGACTTTAGCCTGGCGGCGAGTGAGTTCATTGACGCGGCGAACCCGCTGGCTTGCTGAGCCCAATCCGTCGCCGCTTCGACCGAGGTCGAACGCAACGCGTAGTCGCCGGAGGCGTTTTCTTCGAAGTGTTTCTCGATGAATCTTGGCAGCGCGTCGCTACGGGCGAGTTCGCGCTCGCGGTCTGCCAACTCATCCAGAACCCCCGTGATGGCGATCTGCCCCGCTTCATCTTCCAGTAATTTCGCGAGTTCAGCGGTCGCGTTGTCGCCGAGGTCGAGCCGCTTCTTCAAGCCCGAAAGCACACGCTTGGTGTCGTCGCCCAAGACCTCTAAACCCCCGCCATCTTCCGAAACAAAGGACTCGTCCGCGTCGGGGGCTTGAGCGGCGACAAATCGGAATTGGACGATTGAAAGTGAAAGCAGTCCGACCGCGAGGACGGAAAAGATGATCTGTTTCATTGCAGAATCTCCTGCGGGGACGGGACGCAAAAGTCGTGTGACACGTTCAGTGAGCGGAGGCGCGGCCATGGATTGCATGCCGAGTCCACGAGTCAGCGATGGGTCGACCGGTCCACGCGAGTCGGCTTCTTCGACAAGGCGAACCAGACTGGTCGCGAGCCCCTTTGCGGCCCGCGGATCGTGTTGGGTCAGAAACTGATCACAAGCCCACTCGGCGGATTCTTCAAAGTGCCGCACGCACCACCACGCGGCCGGGTTCCACCAGTGAACCGCCGCCGCGAGTCGTACCACCGCCTGCCGCCAAACATCGCGACGACAAAGGTGAGCGAGTTCATGCATGAGAACGCCGCGTCGTTCGTGCAGCGTCAGCGATTCCCAAAAGAAGCGGGGGACGACCAAGACATAGCCATGTGGACGTCGCACCAACATTGGGCCCGCGGTCTCGGAGATCCGCATCGGGGGCGCGGCGCGATTCACCGTGCGACAGACGCCTGCCCATTGCTCGAACCATATCGAAGACGCGACGGGAAGTCGGTCGACCAAGCGACACAAGCGTCGATATTGCAGGATACCGCGAACAACCAGAAACATCGTCCCCGCGATCCATATGGCCAGCAACGCTGGAAGAATCCAGCTTTCATAGTCCACCGTCCGCGACGGCGCCCGCGGTGCGGAAACAACGAGCGTTGAAGGCACGGCCGCTGCGACGCCGCCCTCCAATCCCCAACGAGGAAGCTCGCCCTCAGCGATCGGAAGTGGCATCGCGGCATCACTTTCGAAAGATGCCGCTTCGGTGTTTCGCGGTTGCAGCCACGGCAAATCAACGGGCATCCGTATCAGCATCAATCCTTGGAGCAAGACGCCCGCAAGAATGAACTGACGCATCCTCGGCGTCGCGATCGGCACGTGTCGCAGAAAGAGCGCCGCCACGGCCCAAGTAAGTGTCAGCATGATCGAAGCCGTCAGCAAACCCTGAGCAATGTCGTTCATCACTTGGGCCCTCGGCTGTTTGGGCTCGGTCCGTTGTCAAGTTCGGGTGCATCCTCCGCGTCCCGAATCAATTGCTTCAATTCACTGAGTTCTTCGGGACTAATCTGCCGACTCTGCATCAGCTGTGCGACGAGCGGTACCACACTGCCACCGGCCAGTTTTGAGATCAACTGATCCAGATGTCCGGCCTGAATCGATTCGCGATCCACCGCGGCGTCGTAGGCCGCCGGACGACCGGACTTGCTTGCCAGTCCCTTTTCGACGAGACGGTTCAGGCGGGTTTGCATCGTGGTGTATCCGACTCGGCTTGCACCAAACAACTCGTGAGCCTTCGCCAGTGTCAGCGGTCCTTCCCGCCACAGCAGGTCCATCAAGTCGAGTTCACCACTCGACAATCGGGGCTTCGCGTTCATCTGCGTCTCCTCCCTTATTTACGACAACTGTCGTATTGTTTACGACCTTCGTCATAAAAGCAAGCACGATTCGAGGAAAGTTTGAAAAGTCCGCCAGATTCGATGCCGGGCGTGGGCGGCCATCGCGAGAAACGCCTTACACGACCCGACCACAGGGTTTGCGGTTCAACAGTGAGCGTGTCGACCTTCGTCAACCCAGAGACGCTCGAGACCCTCATCGCTAGGAAAACCGAAAATCGGACTCCGGATTCCCGCGTACACCAGCCCGTCGAAGACCTGGGAACGTCTTCCGCGATTGGACGTCGATACCTATGCTTCGGGGTTTGACGCTAAATCTGGGCTGGTTTCGGATACAAAGCGGCCCGACATCTTTCAACCTGGTCGTCGATGCCCGATTCTCCTGAGTTGCTTGTCGCCATCTGCGTTTACAACGAGATGGACAATCTTCCTTGGCTCTACGAGCAGCTGCGGGCGCTTCCGCTGGAGGCTTCGATCGTGGTGGTCGACGACAACTCGCCCGATGGGACGGGAAAGTGGTGCGACGAGACGGCGGCGAAGGACGACCACTTTTTCGTCATCCACCGCGAAGGCAAGCTCGGTCTTGGATCAGCAAGCCTGGCAGCGTTCCGTTACGCGATCAAAAGCGAGTTTCGCTACGTGCTGATGATGGATGGCGATCGCAGTCATTCACCGTCCGAAGTGCCAGACGTCTACGGAAAGTTGCTCGAAGACCCTGAGAATCAAATCGCGATCGGGTCCCGGTACGTCTCCGGAGGTCGCATCGAAAACTGGCCGCTGATGCGTCACGTGATGAGCCGCTGTATCAATGCGTTTTCGCGGGTCATGATCGGATTGCCGATCTCCGATTACAGCAGCGCGTTTCGGTGCTACCGTGTCGAGCTGCTCCGCCGGATCGATCTGAACCAAATCTCCGCGACGGGCTACGCCTACCTCGAAGAGTTGCTATGGCACGCGGGAAAACATGGTGCGCGGATTGTCGAGCAACCGATCGTTTTCGTCGACCGAGTGCAAGGAAGCTCCAAGATCAACCACAAGGAGGCGATACGGGCCGTGTGGGTCGTGTTTCGGATCGGTCTGAGTCGGGTGTTTGGCAAGAATCGTTAAATTGAGACGAACCGCCGGCTGAACGACTGTTATCACGCGTCTAATCCGCTTTCATCAAAAGGGCCGCCATGATTTCCCGCACCAAACGATTCGCTTGTTTTGCCACCACCCTCGGTTTTGTCTTGATGACAAGTGCCCGAGCCGCTGATTGGCCGACGTGGAGGGGAACCGGCAACGGGGTCGCGGAAGGCGAATTTGCCACCGAATGGTCGGCCGATGCGAACGTACGTTGGAAGGCGGAACTCCCTGGCCCCGGCAACAGTAGCCCAGTCGTGGCCGGAGAACGCGTCTTGGTGACGCAATACGATCCCGAATCCAAAGCTCGAAAGCTGCTCTGCTACTCGACGCAAAGTGGCGAACTCGTGTGGGAGGCCTCACAAGTCTCCGAAGAAGACGAACCGACTCATCCAACGAATCCGTATTGCGCGGCGAGTCCCGCGACCGATGGCGAGTCCGTTGTGGCTTTCTTTGGCGCGGCGGGACTGTGTTGCTACGACATGGAAGGCAACCTGCGTTGGAAAAAGCAACTCGGTTCGCCGCAGCATCTTTTCGGTCAAGGGGCGTCGCCACTGATTCACGGTGACGCAGTCACCATGAACTACGGACCCGGCACCGAACAGTTTTGGGTCACCCTCGCGTTGTCCGACGGCGAGGAACGCTGGCGTTTGCCGATCGAAAAGGTCGACGCCCCGAATCCGTTTGATCAACCCGGCGGACCAAAGTTGCCCGAGGGTACGAAGCTTCGCGACCCCTTCGGAACTTGGGCGACGGCGCTGTCGGTTCCCGATGGTGATGGGTACCAACTCGTGCTCGCGTTTCCGAACGAACTCCGCTGTGTCGCCCCGGATACCGGCAAGACCGTTTGGTCGAGCGAGTCCATTGGTAACCAAGTCATGTCGTCACCCATGTTGGTCGGTGACAACGTTGTTTGCCTTGGAACCACCGCCGTTTCGGTCGCTCCTGGCGGCTCGGGTGACATCACCGAAACTCACAGCACCTGGTTCAAGGAGACGGATCGGCCGAGGATCGGAACCGGCGTCGCGACCAAGGACGCGATCATCGCCAATACGATCCAAGGCATCGTCGAATCCATCGACATCAAGACGGGCGAACGGAATTGGCAAGAACGTTTGTCGTCGGGAAGCAAAAGTGCCGGCAGTTGGTCCAGTTTGAATCGTGCCGGTGACTTGATTTATGCCCCAAGCAAGAGCGGGACGGTGCACGTGTTCAAGGCGGCGCCGGAATTCGAATTGGTCGCAACCAATGAACTCGGTGAACCGATGAACTCGTCGCTCGCGTTCAGTGACGGCAGTATCTTTATCCGAACCGACAAACACCTGTGGTGCATCGGCGAGCCCAAGTCCTAGCATCTGGCGCACATCGGGTAGCACATGCCGCGATGCCCAGTCGCGGCATTGCGGCGGACGAAAGTC
>JBCBLJ010000265.1:0-9516 GCA_038520195.1 Planctomycetota bacterium | reverse complement strand
CGGCGACCACGGTCATACAAACCGCAACCGCCCAGGGGATCAAGAGATTCGTTGTCTCCAACCAAGTGAGTCGTCGTGATGCCCGCTTCGCCGAAACCCGCCCCGCGTCGGACTCTTCCACGGACGTCAGCAGGAGTGCTAGCTTTCGATGCTCGAGGATCTCCAACGCCAGGTCGCGATATCGCTGTGGAGAAAGCTCACACTCGGCGACCACCGCGCGGAGTTCTTCCGCACTGGCTTCATTGGCGACGACACGGCTCCAGAGAGCGTCGAGTTCCTCTTGGGTGATTTCGTTCATGTGTCTGTTCCCAATCCAACGTCGAGCATCAGGCCGCGCAATTTGCTCTTCGCAAGCCGGACGCGATATTCCGCGACATGCCGTGACCAACCATAGCGATCGGCAATCCCTTGGTAGCTGACGCGTTGCACATACTTTTGAATCAACAACTCGCGTTCGGCGGGCTCCAATCGCGCGAGACAGGTTCGAGTCGTCTCGGCCGATTCGACGGCCATCAAAAAGAAGACCGGGTCCTCGGTCGTTCGTCGCCCCGCCGGCGCTGTCTCCATGAGGTCCGCCGTTTTCGACGAAGCCGGCTCAAGCACATCGGCGTCGCGATACTTTCGCCTCAGCCATAGCGCCGCCTGACGCAGTGCGATGGCGACCAGAAATCGACCTCGATCCGGTTCCTGGCGGGGCATCTTTGAGGACCGCGTGGCTGCCAAGGCGACTTCCTGGAGGACGTCGTCGACGGCCTCCTCGCCCGCCCTCGCCGCGACGACGCGCCCCAGTTTCTGTAAGGTGGACGTCCAGCCAATCGTTTCGCTTTCGCGGCAAGAATCGGAGGAAGCTTCGATCGCTGAAGTCACTGAATCTGAAATCACGAGGTTCGCTTGGTCGGCATCGTTGCCGACTTCAGCAAGTTAATTGCGCGCCGCCAAGAGACTCGGAACGGATTTCGCAGAAAATCCCGAGTTCGGCGTTCTGGATCGTGAAACCGGCTCCTCGATTCGACGCGGGAGACATCCAGCGAGCGAGCGGGAAGAACCCGCGGGAACGCGGAGCCGCAGTCGATGAGTGCTGGAGAGTCACGACGATGGTTGCGACCGCGCCCCCGCGACGCGTCAACCGAGCCTCCTGTTTGGCTATCATGTGGGCAATTGAAAGACTCATTTTGGGGGACTACCGCACGGACAATGCACGCTTCTGAGCCTCAAACTGCCGCGAAAACGGTCGAAATCTCGTGCCAGTCTTGTGGCTCCAAGCTTTTACTGGAAGAGAATCTTTTTTCGGCGGTGTGCCCTTTCTGTGCTTCGCCGTCGATCGTGCAGCGCCCGCCGAGTAAGGATTTGCCCACCCCCACGTTCGCGATCGGCTTCGTGGTGGACCATGAGCGGGCGACGGAGTTGGTGAAAAATTGGGTCGCCGGGGCACACTGGTTCGCCCGATCCGACTTTAAAAACACCGCACCCAAATTGACGCGCGGCGTCTATCTCCCGGCGTACCTTTACGGTGCCGTCGCCAACTCGAGCTATTCCGCCAGCATCGGCGAGAACTACACCGAAACCGAGACATACACGACCACCGACTCCAATGGGAAGACGGTCGTACGAACACGGACGGTCGTCAAAACGGAATGGCGATCACTCTCGGGGTACCATTCCAGCTATGTCCTTGATGTCGTGGTGACCGCATCGAAAGGCGTGAGCAACCAGGCGCTCGAGGCGATCGAACCTTTCGACCTGCGGGCCCTGCTTCGCTACGAGCCGTCGATCATTTCGGGCTGGCTCGCCGAAGAACCTTCTCGGACTCAGCAAGAGTGTTTTCAATTGGCGCATGGCGAAACGCTTGAAAAGGTCGGGAGACTGCTCAAGGATTTCATGCCGGGCGATTCGCACAGCAATTTGCAGTTCGATACCCGCCTGACCCGTGAAGTCATCGACTTGGTGATGTTTCCGGTGTGGTCGTTCGCGGTTCGGTACGACGAGTCCAAGCCACCGGTCCAGATTCTGGTCAACGGGCAAACGGGCCGTGTCGGCGGCAAAGTTCCGATCTCGGCGACCAAGGTTTCGGTGGCAGTTGGCGTCGTTTTGCTAGTGATCCTGGGAGTGATCGTTCTATTTGCGGTGGCGGGATCATGAGTGAGGACGCGTCAGAAGCGATCTGCAGTGGGTGTGACACGCCGCTGGAACACGGCGATTTGCGGTGCTCCATCTGCGGTCAAGCAGCGCCGGCCGACACCGGCGTTCGCGAAACGACCGAGGTCACGGTACTGCGCTGCAAGGGCTGTGGGGCGACGATCGCGTACGATCCGAAGCGTCAGGCACCCGGCTGCGCCTTTTGTGACAGCGCCGTCGAAGTCGAAACGATCAAGGACCCGATGGAGCAGACCGAGGGCTACCTTCCATTCACCGTTTCTGCCGAGCAAGCGCAAGCGGCGTTGAAAACGTGGCTCGGTTCGCTCGGATGGTTTCGTCCATCCGATCTTTTGTCGGCGTCCAAGTTGACCGAATTGCGGCCACTGTGGTGGGTCGCCTGGGTCTTTGATGCCGACGCGAAAATCACTTGGGCCGCCGACTCCAATCACGGTGCACGGCGGTCGGCCTGGGCGCCGCATTCGGGTGCCACTCAGGTTCAGTTCGAGCGGATACTCGCCTCGGCATCACGCGGTTTGTCCGCCAAAGAGGTCAACGGAATTGCGGCCGGACTGCAAATGCACAGCGTCACGGACACTCCTGAAGGGCCCGAGGAGGCAACGTTCGAACGGTTTGACGTTCAACGCTCGCAAGCCCGCCGCCAAGTCGCCGCGGCGCTGGACTCGATGGCGGAGGGGCATGTCCGGCAGCACGAAATCCCTGGGTCGCAGTTCCGAAACGTGAATGTATCGGTTGTCGTCGAAGGCCTGATCACGCACCGCCTTTCGCTACCCGCCTACGTGCTCGCCTATCGCTACAAGGATCAGCTGTATCGCGTGGTGATCTGTGGCCAAAGCGTGCGCTACGTGGTCGGCAACGCACCGTATTCAATGGCAAAGATTTTCATGGTTGTTTTCTTTGCCGCCATTCTCTTGCTGGCGATCGCGGGCATCGCGATGGGATAGTGATTTCCAGACCTACCGTGGGGCCGCGTAGGGATTCGTGTCGCCCGCGGGGACGGCCCCGGAGACACTTGCGTTCGCCTCGGTGTCTCGGCCGACGAAGGCTGCCCGGACCAACAGGATCAGTACCGCAGCGCCGATGGCACTTTGGACGACCTGTAACCCGCGCGACGCCAACGCCATCGACGAGGGAGTCATCGTTTGGCTCATGACCATCGTACTGATCCAACCGCCGACATAGGAAACAAGCTTCAAGTAGACAGCGATCGAAACCAGACGAGCGGCGCTGAGGCTCCGCCATCGGTTCCGTTTCATGATCACGAGGGCGACCACGAAAGCTCCCACTGTGATCATGAGCGATGCGAGTGAGGCGAGGACAAAGAGATAGCTGGGTATCATTGCCTCGCCTCACTCCGAGCTGTTTGCGTGAATCGTTACCGTTCGCCAGACGACCCTAGCGTGGCGCCGCGTACGGGTTTTCGTCGCCGGCGGGCACGCTTCCGGAGACGCCTGGCGCGGTAACAGGATCGTCCCGATCCACAAACGCGGCGCGAGCGAAGAGCGTCAACACCGTCACCCCGAGCACTCCCTGAATGAGTTGCACGACCGCGGAGGCGGCGCCGATCATCGTTGGCGAGAACCGCGTCATGCCGAACAGGATCAACCCGCCACCGAGAAACGAGATTACTTTCAATCCGAGTGCGATCCAAATCAACTGGGCCGCACGAGGACTGCGCCAGCGATTCCGAGCGGTAATCGCGATGACGACCGCAAAGCCGATGATCGCAAACAGGAGCGCGAAGACTTGACTAAAGAGAAATCCGGTTCCCATGGGCTGACTCGCTTGTGCAACTTGTGCTGGGCTTTCATATGTTAGTGAAGTCCTCCCCGCACCGCGACGCTTGTTCACCTTCTCAATTGCATCTTGCCATGTGCAACCGATTCATCGTTTCCGCGCTCCTCTGGTTCTCTTTCGCGGCCTCGCTCTTGGCCCAACCTTGGAGTAAACACCTCATCACCCAACAGGGGCACTGCAACACGGCGGTGGCTCTCGACGCCAACGGCGATTCCTTGCTAGACGTCCTCGCGAGCACGAAGGGGAAGGTCAGTTTGTTTACGGCGCCCGACTGGGACGAAACGATTGTCGCGCGTCTGGAAGGCCGGACCGGATGCATCCACAGCGCCGTTCTGGACGTCGATGGCGACGGAGATCTGGATTGGGCCGGAACGCTCGCGCACGATCACCCGTTCTGGCTCGAGAACCCGGGGCCGGCTGAGGCGGCGGCGGGGGCTTGGATGCGACGCCAAATCGATCCCGAAATCACGGGCATTCACTGTTTGCTGGCGGTGGACATCGACAACGATTCGCAGCAAGACCTCGTCATCAACAACTTCGAACCGGAAAAGGGCATCGGCGATTCGATCGCTTGGTTTCGTGTGCCTTCGAACCCAACGAAGGCCAAGCAATGGCAGCGATTCGTCTTTGCCGATGGCGATGCCCGTGGCGGCAGTCACTACATGGGCGCGGGCGACATCGACGGCGACGGATGGAAAGAGATCGCGGTCGGTGCCAAAGGCGGCCCGTTTGCCGACGGCAACTGGTTTGCGTTTTGGACGCATCCCGGCAAACACGGTTTACGCAAGCCTTGGAAGAAAACGGTACTCGCCGAAAACCAACTCGCGGCCACGAACATTCTGCCCGCGGACGTCAACGGCGACGGGCGAGTCGATTGGATCGCGACGCGCGGGCACAGTACCGGCGTGCTTTGGTTTGAGAATCCCAACTGGACAATTCACGAAATCGATCCCGAGATCAAGCAGCCGCATAGTTTGACGGTCGCCGACCACGACAACGACGGAGACTTGGACGCGGCGAGTTGCGGCTACGAAAGCGAGTGGTTGCGGTGGTATGAAAACGACGGCAAAGGCAACTTCCGGATTCACACGCTCGACGACAACCAACAAAGCTACGACCTGCGAACGGTCGACATGGACGGCGATGGCGACCTGGACCTGCTCAACGCCGGTCGGGGCAGCAACAACGTGGTCTGGTACGAGAACGAACGAAAGTGATTCTCAGTCCGGTTTTGGGCGACGCTCAAGACGGAGCAGGGGCTTCTGGGGCTACGCGAGATCCGTTTCGATCATGCTCCAGGTTGCGGAGTCGGTTTCGCTGTTCCAAACGCTCGTCAGGTCGTCACCGCTGAGCAGGCTTTGCACGACCGTCGCGAGCGGATCGGGGATGACGAGCACGGCCGTTTCGTCGCGCGCCTTCTTCACGCACTTACGCAGTGCTTTCAGCACCCGCGCCTTGGCTTCGACCAAAGACTCGCCGCCGGGTGGGCAAAATTCCTCGGGATGCTCAGCACCCTGACGGTAGACTTTGGGATGGTTGCGGCGAACTTCGTCGATGAGTTTGCCGTGCCACAGCCCATGATCGATGTTGCGGAACGCTTCGATCACCTTGATCTTGGCCTCGCGACCGGCGCTGCGCCACTGCTCGGCGAGGCGTTCGGACGTCTCACGAGCCGATTCACAGGGTGCCGTGAAAATCGTCTTGATCTGATACTCAGCCAACTCTTCGGCTAGCGTTTGCGCCTGTTCGACGCCGAGCGGACTCAGCGGCATGTCCAGCGAGCCTTTCATTCGGCCCTGTTCGTCGAAGTCCGTCGCGCCGGGGCGGACCAGTAGCACGCGTGTTAAGGTTGCGGATTTCATCACAGGGCCGCTCCCTCGATCGCCTCGTCGAGCGACGCGACCGCAGAGGTGTAATCGTCTTTCTTGAAAATCGCGGAGCCGACGACGAACAGGTCGCATCCCGCTTGGCGTGCCGACGCGATGGTTTGCAGATTGATGCCGCCATCGATTTGCAAAAGCAAGTCGGGGTGCGAACGCTTGATCTCAGCCAGCTTTTCGAGAGCGATGGGGTTGAAGGCTTGCCCGCCGAATCCGGCGTCGACGCTCATCACCAAAACCATGTCCACCGAATCGAGGCAGGGCGCGAGTGATTCCAGCGGCGTGCCGGGATTGAGCGCCACGCCCACGCCAACACCCATCTGACCGATCTCCTCCGCCACCGCCTGTGGGTCCTGGACCGCTTCGACGTGGAAGGTAATCAAATCGGCACCTTCTTCGACCATTGGTTTCGCGTAGGCGAGCGGGTCGCTGATCATGAGGTGGACGTCTAGCGGTAGATCGGTGTGCCGCCGTAAACCAGTCACGATCGGCATCCCATAGGTCAGATTCGGTACAAAGTGTCCGTCCATTACATCCAAATGCAGGACTTTCGAGCCGGCCGCTTCGAGACGCGAGACTTCCGTTTTCAGGTCGCCAAAATCGCAAAGCAACAGACTCGGCAGGACAGCCGGGCACGCGGCCCGAATCAAATCCAGCTTGCCTTTCGACATGCGGTACTCTCACCAAACACGAAAGAGAGGTTACCTGCTCTCTAGAACATCGCCCAAAGTGGCGGTCCCGGAAGCGGTTTCGATTCGGGAACACGGTCCAACGAACCCTCGGCCTCTCCGATTTTTGCGGCAGACAGGGTTGTCCAAGCTGGTGGGGGTTGTCAATCGTCGACGGAATCCACAACCTGCCCCAAGAGCCACCTCGGCAACCTTGATGGCCCGATCTCGATCAAACTGCACGATTTACGGCAATGCTATGGCGGAGAAAGCACCATTAAAAAAGCCGGGTTCTGGGCCCCGAATCCGACGAGATTCCGCATTCTGTTGCGAGGAACGACCCTGATGCGCGTCTTGGTGACCGGCGGCACTGGCCTGCTGGGCAACACGATTTGTCGACACTTGATCGAGGATGGGGACACCGTCGTCGCCGCTGTTCGCAGCGATCCGGACCTGGAAGTGTTCGAGGGGCTCGACCTCGAACTGCTTCACACGCCTCTGGTTCCGCCCGCCGACGCGGAGTCGGAAGAGCCGCCGGTCGATCGAACGCTCGAGGATGGGATCGCTTCCTGCGACGCAGTGATCCATTCCGCGGCGATGATTCACCTGGGGTGGAGCCGAGTCGAAGAGTCGATGCGGGTCAATCGCGATGCAACCAAGCGGATCGCGCTGACGTGCCTTGAACACGGCAAGAAGTTGGTTCACATCGGTACCGTTAATACGCTCGCCGTGGGCGGCCGCCGAACCATCGCCGACGAACAAACGCCCTTGGAACACTTGGGCGGGCAAATCCCCTGCGCCTACGTGCGCAGCAAACGGGCTTCGATCGAGGAAGTACAGAAGGCCGTCGCCAGTGGCTTGAAGGCAGCGATCGTGCACCCGGGATTCATGCTCGGGCCATGGGACTGGAAACCCAGTAGCGGCCGCATGATGTGGGAGGTCGCCAAGAGCTGGAAACCGCTCGCGCCTTCGGGCGGATGTAGCGTGTGCGATTCACGTGACGTTGCCCGCGGTGCCATCGAGGCCTTGCGACGTGATTGCGAGCCCGGGCGTGAATTCATCCTCGCCGGCCATAACTGGACGTATCAGCAACTCTGGACGGCGATGGCAAAACGGATGGGCGTTCGCGGTCCCATGCGGCCCGCGGGCCCCGGCATCCAATTCCTAACCGGGATGGCGGGCGATCTTTGGGCCAAGCTGAGCGGAACGGAACCCGACTTCAACAGCGCCGGTGTGCGCATGAGCGCTCAATATCACTGGTATGACAGCAATCGTGCGGTCACCGAGCTTGGGTATCGAATCCGCGACGCTGAAGAATCGTTGAATGACGCCGGAGAGTGGATTCAACAGCGATTCGTCTTGCCGGGGGCCGCGTCGCGGGACTAGTCTGCGATGTGCGAGTTTTGATCCGTCTCTTTCGTTTCTCACACGGGACATCGCATTGGTATTGGTCATGTTTGGGCAAGGAAGTCCACTCGGGATGACGCTGCGCGAAGGCTTTTGCGGCATCGGGCGGCATCGACAGTTCGTCCAACATTGGCCAGTGAAAAATCGGCCCGTGAGACATCGGCCAGTGAAGCGGCTCGCCTTCTTTGCGGCGTTGATGACCGTCGTGAGTTGGATCAGCGCCACTCGCGTTGTCGCCGACGAAGTGGATCTGATCCGAGGATTGACCGCGTCCAATCAAAACACCGCGACGTCACCAGCAGAAGACGAAAACACCGACGCGAGGCGATACACGTCCCTCGATCAGTACACCGCGCCCTTCCAAATGCGTGTGGCCGGACAGGCCAACCCGATCGCATCCGCTTCCGCCGGATCGGTCACCATTCGTGTCCGCGGTTTGGAAGAAGCCGCGCGTCGGAGTGGGACGTTACGGTGCGAGGTTGTCCGCGTCGAAGACGGCTCGATCGTCAAACGCATCGATGAACGAATTCAATTCGATGGTGCGGGTGATGCTGAACCGGTGACGGTCCTGGAAAATGCTCCCGACACCGTTGGCGTCTACGAAGTCCGCTGTCGGTTGCTGGCCGACCGAAACCCGCTGTGGTCTCGCATCGCTGGAGTGCGAACACTCGGGGAGGAACGCCGCTTTCCGTTGCTGATCGTGTCGGACGCAACCGCAACGCGACGTCCGACAAACACCGTTTTTGAAGCGACGGGCGCCGTCGTGCCCTACGACCCGGAGGCTTGGCACGCACCGGCATGGGTGCCTGATGGCGCGAGTAAGTTGGTTCCAAAAGTAAACCAACTGGTACCTGACCCTTGGCATTCTGATTCGCGGGCAGCCCGACCCTCGGAGGTCATCCCTGAGGTGCTCGGTGTGATTGAGCCAAACGGCGAGCATGTTTGCAAGCTCCCGCAACTGAATGCAAATTGCCGCTACCTACTGTCGTTCGCGGTCGAACAGCGGCTGTCCACAGCACAAGAAAACGACCGAACAAGTACCGACGCGATTGGCGTCGTGGAAGTAGCTTGCGATCCGGGCTTCGAGTCGATTGCACGCAAGAGTTCGCTTTCGCTTCCGCGCTATTTATCCGATGCCGACAACCAGCAGGAACGCTTTGAGCTTTTGCACTACTCGTGCGGCGGCCAAGAATTTGTGCGGGTACGAAACCCGTCGGATCGAGACCCGTTGGTTTTGCGTTCGATCGAAGTCTTCGAAGCCCAAAAGATCGAGTCCGTTTCCAGGGTGTCGCCGCCTCATCGTCGCATCAGCCTTCGCGTGACGGAACCGAATTGGCGACAGCGAATGACCACCGACATCATGGGATTGAAGGAACTGGGATTTGCCAGTTCAACAATCGAGATGTTTCGCGTTCAGAAGTCGGCGAACCGGTTCGCCGAGAATGCCACGTGGCTCGGCTACGATGCCGTGATGGTTCCCGAGTCGGCGGAAGACGAGTTCGTCCGTGCGCACGCGGTGCCGGCACTGCGAAGCTGGCTTGCCGCCGACGGCATCGGCGTCAATGAAGAGGTCGACGGCGTGCCCGACACCGCGTCGAACTCCTCGTCCG
>JBCBLJ010000025.1:0-23418 GCA_038520195.1 Planctomycetota bacterium | reverse complement strand
TCGGGCCGAAAGAGGTGCTGACCGTGAAGCACATCATGGTTGCCCGGATAAACAAAGTCCGTGATTCGAGTCGGCAGCGTGTTTCCGCCTCCCGCCGGCAGGGAAGCCATCACCGTTCCCTGGTCCAAATTGAACGTGCTGCCGAGTCCGATCGAATGTCCGATCTCGTGGAACGTCGCTTCAAAGAAAGAATCACTAACGGTGATGTCGGGCGACGCGCCATATCCGTCGTACCAAACCTCGGCGGAGTCCATCACAACTAGGTCCAGGTCGGCGGAGTAACTTCCGAACGTTCCGTCGCCGATTCCGCTGGTGGAGCCGGCGACCAGCAGGTCACCAACAACGACCGTCGTGCCGAGATCTTCCGACTCGATGAATGTCACTCCCAACTGATCGCTCAACAGCGCGTAGATTTCGCGCACGCGCTCCATCTGCGTGGTGTTCATTGTGGAGAACAGCTCGGTTCCGTCGGGCAGGGTCCCGTAGGGTCGGTTGAGCGCGAAATTGAAGAACCGCACGTCGATTTCGGGCGTCGCATCCGCTGCGGCGCCGAGATGGCGTTCTTCGTTGATATCCCGTGTGCCGGGTTCACCGTCGCCCCCGGGGAAGTCGAAAGCTGAACCGAGGTTGTCGATACCGCCATTGATCACAACGGTCGAGGTGCTGTCCAGACTTCCCAAGTCGAACGCCGCGCCAGTCACGTTTCCGACGTCGGTCACGTTGTCATCGGGATCGACGAAGTCGATACGGTCGGGGTCGCCGGCGACTCGCACCGGCGCACTGCTACCCACCTTCAGTCGGAACGCCCCGTTGCCCGCGAGGTTGGCAAGGTCATCCGCGAAGGTGAGCACGACACGGTTCACGCGAATCGTCTCGACATTTCCGCCGACGGTGATGTCCTCAAATTCCTCGACCGTAACGCTATCGGGAACGTACCGAAGATCATCACCAGGATTGATGGTGTCGCTGGTGCGGATCAGCTGATAAAAGCTGGGATCGCCAAGTGTGATGGTCCCGTTTGGACCGGCGAACAGATCATTGTCATCGAAGTAGACCTCAATCTCATTGCGGCGCGGGCTGATCGTTCCATCGTCGTTCAGATCGACCGGCTGCGGGACAACCGCCAAGACCTTCGCGCCGAGTTCCAGCTCGAAGTCAAAGATGTCGCGATCGGTGTTGGGGTCGAAGGGTTGAAAAGGTGTGCCGTCGGCCGCCAACAACGGTGACCCATCACTGACCGGAACGTCTTCACCGAAGACTTCGACTCGGTATCGTCCGTCGGCGAGTGGTTCGGCGAAACGAGCGATCACCACTCGGTCGTCAATGTCAAAGCCCAGGTACCCGGGCGTGATGACGACGTCGTCGTCGGTGTCATTCAGTCCGTCTTCGCCCGCGAATCGGAAACGAATTCCATCCTCGAGCGTGCTAGGGTCGATCGATGTATCACCACTGAAACGAAGCTTCAGTTCCGTGGGAGCAACGGTTTCCAGGTTCAAGCGGTTGCGGTCGAAGATCTCACGCTCGTTCGGATTCACGCTCATCAACCGCAAGCGACCATCGTCGGTGCGGAAATCGAAGGTTCGGCCGAACTGAATATCCAAATTGTAGAGTTGGGTATCGCCGCCGCCGCCAAAGACTTCGATGAAGTGACTGCCCCGCTCGATCGCGAAGGACGAGAGCACTTCGCTGCCGCCAAGCCCCATATCGTCGACTTCAACCAAAATCTGCCCAAGTTCGTTGACGACCCGGAAACCCAGGTCGGCTTCCTGGTCACGATCCACCTGAACCGGAATGCCGAACTGCGGACCGACGAAATACGTCGAGCCGGTCGGTTGCAGTGAGATCGTGATCTCCGACTCCAGCAGCGAGTCGAACTGAATCACATCGATGTCGTTGTTTCCATCGATGGAAAGGTCCGTTAGCTGAACGAACTCGTTCTGAAGTGCGCCCAGTGAATGAGGAAATGCGCGTGAGTCGTTTGGCTCAAGGGCATCGCCATACAGCGTGTGAGCCGTGTGATAGTCGTCCTCCTGCGGTCCGAAGAAGGCGACGCTGATTAATGGCTCAAGCAGCTTGGTGTTGTTGATGGGTTCGGAATGGGCGAACCCGAGTCCGTGACCGGTTTCATGGCCAAGGAAGTTGATCAACCCTCGGTTCTCGCCCAGCGGACCATCGGAGTTAAGGGCAAAGAAAATGTCGCTGGTATCGATGACCATGTCGCCATCGATGCCCTCCTCGCCACCGAGACGAGCGTTCGGTCCACCCGCGAACGCATCGGTGTCGGGGAAAAAGTTGTAACCCAGCAGACCGAAGTTTCCGTCCAGCGCCGTACCGCTGATTCGCAGGTCGGGGCGAACCCCGAAAATGCCGCGATCGGCCGCTTGAGCGGAGGACACCGGCGCTTGGTCATCGTTGGGTTCGTAAACGAAGGTCAGTCCAGTCTGCTCGGACCAGAGGTCGTACATTTGCTCGAACAATGGGAACCAAGGCTTCTGAGCAACGATGGTCGTCCCCCCATCACCGTAGATCCCATCGAGAAAGCCGACCAGATTGCTCGATTGCGTGTTCCCGGCGATGAAGTTGGTATCCAGAATGTCGGTGCCATCGGGCACGATCCCCCATGTGATTACCGCGGGGTCGCCTTCGTTCGGGCTCAAGCCGAGTGCGGTGCTTTCCCAACGAGCACGTTGCGGCGAGAGGATCGCCTCCGGCCTGGACTCTTCCCCGCCATCGCCATACTGTTCCTCGACGAAGTCCCGCTGTCGCTCGTTAAAGGACTCTCGAACATCGTCGGGCGTGTGAGGCGCAAACGCGCCGCCGGCGATGAGCCCAACCTCAGCTGCCAGGAGTTCTCGTTTCTCCAGCGTCTCGAGTTGGTTTCGTCGCTTCGTCGGTCGTGAAGCGGTTCGAGACTGGACACCCCGACGAAGATTGCGACGGATCGCGAAGAGAGATTCAGGCATTAGATCAGCTGCGAATAAAGATGGATCAAAACGTCAGCTCGCCCGGTGATAAATCGCGAGGAAGGAACGCAAGGTGGGCAAACTGCAGAACTGAACAAATGGTCGCCCCGTTGGGCGAGAATGACGGCCGTCCGTCCGACGCGCGCAGCACGACCGATGTGACCGAAATTCCCGGAAAAACCGGCATATTCGGGCAACAGTCTAGAAGCGGCCTCCCCGTTTAGCCACAAACATTTGTCGAATCGACCTAAGTTTGTTCAGGCATTGGGTTTGTGATCCAGGCAATGTCAGCGAAGCCGGTAAGCTTGCTGGCAAGGTGGTCAGATGTCTCCTCCCACCGGAGCCGATTGGGCTCCCTACTTCATCCAATCGATGGTCCAGTGCCGATCACTCGTCATCCGAATCGAATCGGCCCTAATGCCAACCTCGGCCGCAAGCTCCTGAACCTCACCAAGTGTCAGCGCCGCGTGCAGCGACTGTCGTAGCAGTTGCTGGGCAAAGGCTGATTCTTCTCCGGCATATTGCTGAACCAACGATTCGACTTCGTCTTCGCTATCGGGACGCGAGAGATCACGGACGAAAAGGCGGCCGCCGGGTTCAATGAGCCGATTCATTTGCCGGAGCGCCGGAAGCGGATCGGGCAAATGGTGAATCAAGGAGTTGGAGATCACCGTCTGGATGCTCTCCGATTCGTATTCCGTCATCGTTTTGCTGTCGGCATGCGCGAGCTGAACTTGGCCGACGACCCCGCCCATTTCGACTTCCAGTCGCGCCGTCTCCAGCATTTCGACCGAGGAATCCACGGCGAGAACCTGTATGTCGAGGCTCTTCTGGCACAGAAGGACAGGAATCTGAGCCGTCCCACAGCCCAAATCCATCACCCGGTCACCCACGGGGCCGCCAGCGTAAAGATCTTCAATGAACTTCTCGTTGACCGCGAGGTGATCCATCGCCAGGTATTCGGCTACCTCTTCTTGGGTGTCCATCACCTCTGGTTCGAGGGTTCTTGGCAGCAAAGGGTGCGTCATAAATCACCTAAATTGCGTAGGCCGTAGTTTCAGACCTTGTGAGTGTGCGGTCTTCGTCGATGATGAGGCGGACCGAGGAAGCGGGTGTGGACATAAGGTCATGTCAAAAATATTTGCGTAACTGTTACCACTTAACATCCCGCAGTGATTACAACCTCGCGTAAGTGACGGATCGAGTGGACGGATTGGGCGGAATGGCTAGTCTGGGCCGGACCATCCGCCGTGCCTCACCAATGGTGGGTCGGCCGAGTTTTCGCATTGAGCGCAACCCACACCCTCGGAACTACCGTGCAACATTCCCAAGTCCCCGTGCGATCGCCCGCCGAAGAAGAAGGCTGGGCCATGGTAACACCTTCGACGTTGATCCGCGCGGTGACGACGAGGTTGCCGTCGGTGGTGGTAACGGCCGCGGCGGTCTTTGTGGTGGTGGCAGCATTGCTGTTGGCGTTACCGAACCGCTACGCCAGTGATGGGCTGATGTATGTCCAATTGGGACGCGACGCCTTGTCGGTCGATCCGACCGCGAAGAACTCGGGCGTTCAAGGGATTTCGGTGCAGGAAACGCGTTCCGCCGAGGTGGTCAGTATCGGCCAGATGATTGGCAGTCGCGAGATTGCCCAGCGCGTCGTTGATCAGGTGGGCGCGGTCGAGATCAATCGACCACGCGGATGGGTCGATCGCCGCAAGGATCAATTGAAGCAGTGGATGCCGGCGAAGTCGAAGTTTCCCGTCGAGTTGACGGCGGAGGAGTACGTCGCACAGATCGAGCGTGAGGAAGCGATCGAGAAGGTTCAGCAATGGCTAAACATAGAGATCCCCGACGACGGCTACACGCTTGCGATTCGCACCGCTGGACCGGAGCCCTTTCTCTCTCAGGCGATCACCCAGGCGGTGATGGACGAGTATCGATCGTTTCATGTTGAAGCCCATGGATCGCAGGGATCGCTGCGATTTTTCGAAGAACAAGTCGCCGAAAGTCGGAGGCGAGCGACGCAGGCTCGCGAAGCACTGCAGCGAACGCGTAGCGAAATGGGCTGGATGAGTATTGAATCCGCCGAATCGGCATTGCGTGATCGCATTGTGAGTCTTGAAGTCTCTCTGGACGACGCCCGAGGGCAGTGTGCGCAATCAGAAAATCGAACCAAGGCCCTTCGAGAGCAACTCGCCAACACCGAGGAGTGGGTCGATACGGAGGTGACGCGAGGTATCGCCAACGTCGCCGGCGATGCGATGCAAACCCAACTATTCGGCGAGCAAGTTGATGAGAGTGAGCAACTGGCGACGCTGCTCCCGGACCACCCTCGGTATCGTTTGCTCGAGCAGAAGATGTCACGGAGCAAAGAGATCGCGAGCAAACAGGAAAAGGATCGCGAGCAAACACGCGAAGCACTCAACCCGATTTTCCAACGACTGCAAAGCGAACATGCTTTGGCCGCAGCGGAGGCCGCGGGCCTCAAGAGTCGCTGCGAATCGCTGACGGAAAGTTTGGGCGCCGCCCGCGCCGCCCTGGTCAAGCTGAACGAGGACGCGATTCGGTTGACCGAGCTGAACTGGCAAGCGGACATCAGCGAAAGCAACCACATCGAGCACGCGAAGAGCCTCGAGGAGGCGCGGATCATCAATGAGCTGGATGACCAAAAGATCTCCGATGTCGCCATCATCCAGAATGCGTCGCTCAATCTGAAGAAGGTGGGTCCGCAGCGGACCGTGCTCGCGCTGGTCGGTGCGTTGCTCGGGCTGGCCTTGGGGGTTGGGCAGGCGATCTTACGTGATGTCCCCAATGCCGTCGTTGCACAGGCCCGAGACGCGAGCAATTCGTCGAATGACGAAGCCGAAGTGGAAGTGGTGACGCCGGCGGATGAGCAACAGCCCAACGGCAGGTTTACCGGTCTACCACCCGTTGCCGGGGTCGGAGCCGACGCGATTCGAGGCGGGGTACTCCCGAGGTAGTGATCTCTTGAGTTTCAAACACACGCGACGATCGCTTCGTCGCGGCATTCGATGACGGAAGATTTCTGCGAGGTTTTTTTGTGCTTGGCGCACTGATCAATCGATTGTGGCCGACGGGGAGCGTCCTTCGCGATGGGGACTCGCTCTTGTTGACCCAGACCGAATTCAATCGCGAGGTGGTGCGCGAACGAGTCCGCGCGACTCGACGTTTGATTCCGTTTTGCGTGGTGACGATCCGGTTGCTAGGTGGAAAAGACCTTCGCGGACGTCGCAGCGCATTGATCCGTTTGCTTCACCGAAATGTGCGTTTGACGGATCAAAAGGGATGTTTGTCCGGCCACCGATTCGCCGTGCTTTTGGTCGACACACCCGAGATGGGTGGGCGTGCTGTTTTGGATCGCCTGTCGGGACTCTGCGAATCGCGAAACCTTCAGGTCGATTTGTCGCTTTCGGTGCACGACCCGGATGGATTCAGCGATGGTGACGATGGCTTGCCGACGGGCGACGGACGTCGTCGTTTGGGTGACCAGGTCGGGGAAAAGTGGGTGCGGATCGACGAGGTTTCCAAGAAGCCCGTGGTGACGCGAAGTTGGATGGTCGGCGATGACCCGATCGACGTGACCGCGCGACTTTCGCCGGCTGGAATGGTGAAACGTGCGGTGGACATTCTCGGTGCGACGATCGGCTTAGTCGTGCTCAGTCCAGTCCTTTTGGCTGCGATGCTCGCAATCAAATGGACGAGCGCGGGACCGGCGATTTTTCGCCAGACCCGGGAAGGACGCGACGGCAAACCGTTTACGATTTTCAAATTGCGAACGATGGTGGTGGATGCCGAGCAAAGGCAGGCCGCACTTCGGGCCCATAGTCACCGAGATGGCCCCGCATTCAAGTTGGATCGCGACCCACGCGTCACTCCCGTCGGAGAATTCCTCCGCAAGACTTGCATCGATGAATTGCCTCAATTGATCAATGTGCTGCTCGGTGATATGTCGTTGGTCGGCCCACGACCCTTACCGTGGCACGAGAGCCGGGCGTGCGAGCAATGGCATCGACGCCGACTCGACATTCGTCCCGGGATGACCTGTCATTGGCAGGTCAACAAGGCCGCCGCAAAGACCTTTGATGATTGGATGCGGATGGACCTGCGGTACGTCGATCGTCATGGCTTTTGGCAGGACGCCGGCCTGATTTTCCGCACGGTGTTGGTGCCGCTTTCCGGTCGCGGCAGCGAGTGATTGTTTGATGAACGCCGTCATGCTGCCGGAAACCCGTGAGAGCGGAATGCCGGAACCAGTTTTGCCCGCGCGTGTTGTTTTTCTCACGCACTTTATTCCGCTTTACCAAGTCCGTGTTCTGCAGGAAATCGCAAGACGCGTCCGGGATTTTCATGTCTTGCTGAGCACCCCGATCGAGCCCAATCGTCAGTTCGAAATCGATTGGGGCGGTCTCGATGTTCAAGTTCAAAAGACCCTCACGTTCCGCCGTCGCTGGACACAAGCGGCGGCCTCGGGCGGGCCGGGATTCAGCGATCCACTGTTCGTGCATGTGCCCTATGACACGCGGTCGAGGTTGGCTCGGCTGAAGCCGGACATCGTGATGTCGCTTGAACTCGGCGCGCGATCACTCGGCGCGGTTCGCTACTGTCGACGTCACGCCGCGAAAAGCATCGTCTGCACTTACATGTCGGAGCACACCGAGCAGGCGCGGGGCGTTTTGAGAAAGAAATTACGTGAGCATTTGATCCGTCGCGCTGACGCGATCACGTTCAACGGTCCGTCCTGCGAAAGTTACCTAAAGCAACTCGGCGCCGACCCTCAGCGACTGTATCGCCTGAGTTATGCCGCCGATGATCGGACCGCACACCAAGGAGCCATCGAGCGGGACGAATCGGCGGTCCGAAATCGATTGCTGTATGTGGGACAGCTGAGTGAGCGAAAGGGTGTGATTCCGATGATTCAGCAGCTTGCTGAGTATTGTCGGCTGAACCCGAATCGAGACGTCGAATTGCGACTCGCCGGCCAAGGTCCGCGGCGGGAATCGGTCGAGCGCTTCGATGTGCCAGAGAACTTGACGCTTCGCTTGCTCGGTAATCTCACGGCCGCCGATTTAGCCAAGGAAATGTTGACCTGCGGCGCAACGGTGGCACCGACGCTCGCCGATGAGTGGTTGCTTGTTGTTAACGAAGCGTTGCACGCGGGGCTTCCCGTGATAGGGAGCATCTACGCGCAAGCCACGACGTCGTTGATTCGCGACGGCGAGAATGGTTGGCAATACGATCCTGCTGATCCGGCTTCGCTCCATACGGTATTGGATCAATACTATGTTGCATCTGACGAACGACTTCGTCAGATGCGAGAGTCGTGCCAACGATCGATCGCACACTGCACCCCGGCGTGGGCGGCGCGAGAGGCGATTCAAGCGATCGCGGATTTGACCAGCGGATCGGAGGCGAGCCAATGACGAAGCCGATCGCTAGCTTGTCGCTCGACTTTGACAACAAGTGGGCTTATCTCCGCGCCGCCGGAAGAGAGCGGTGGGAATCGAGCACGAGCTACCTGCCGAAAGTCGCTGATCGGATGGTCGATTTACTGGGCGACATCGGTCTTCCATTGACCGTTTTCGTGGTGGGGCGTGATCTTCGTGAAGAGACCGATCGACGCGCGGTTTGTTCTTTCCAGCGACTCGTTGATGTGGAGTACGCCAATCACTCGCTCAATCATCTTCCCTGGATGCACACGATGAGCGATGAGGAGATCTTTACGGAGATCGAGACAACACATCAGGCGATCACCGACACGACCGGACAGTCCCCACTGGGTTTCCGCGGGCCCGGGTTTTCGTGTCCGGATGAAGTTTTGCGGGTGTTGTCAGCGCTCCACTATCTGTACGACGCGTCCATTTTTCCGACGTCGCTCGCACCCGTCGCGCGGGCCGTCTTCCTGATGCGAACGAAACTAAAGGGAGAGCAGCGGGAGAAGGCAAAAAAACTCTACGGAGGTTTCGCCTCGATGTTGCAACCGAACCGCCCGCACCGTCGCGAGATCGATGGAGCTTCGCTTTGGGAGGTGCCGGTCACGGTGATGCCACTGACGCGGACACCGATTCACTTCAGCTACTTCACCTTTCTCGGCTCGTTCTCGACGTTCGCGGCGAAGACCTATTTCCGCGCGGCACTCAACCTCTGCCGCATCACCGGTACGGCCCCTTCGATCCTCCTGCACCCGCCCGACTTCATGGGAATCGAAGACGATGACGACATGAAATACTTACCGGGAATGAAGATGTCGGTCGAGAAAAAATTGTCGCTGGTCCGTTGGGCGCTGCGGTTGCTCGCCGATCGTTTCGAAGTGCACACCATGATCGGGCAACTCGCTCGTTTGGACGATGCAATCAGCTTGCCAACGAGAACTGTTGACACCGAACCTTCCAGTCCTGAAATCGCGCTGACATGATTGATCTCGGAAAGCGAAATGTTCTTGGTATCGGCGTCAACGCGATCGACTACGAGGCCGCCGTCGCGCGTGTGATCCAAGCCGGTAAGGATCGGCAATCCATGGCCGTGACTGCGCTCGCCGTTCATGGAGTGATGACGGGTGTCGACGACCAGGAGCACCGCTACCGGCTCAATCAATTCGATCTCGTTTGCCCCGACGGACAACCGGTCCGATGGGCCCTCAACTCGCTGCACGGCTGTGGCCTGACGGATCGTGTCTATGGTCCAAACCTGACACTGTTCCTCTGCGAAGCCGCCGCCCAACAAGACGTTCCTGTGTTTCTTTTCGGCGCGACCGACGAAATGATCGCGGCGTTTAGCGAACGGCTCTGTGAACAGTATCCTCAGTTGAAGATCGCGGGCAAAAAGGCCAGTCGCTTTCGAACGCTCACCGAGAGTGAACGCGACGAGTTGGCGGAAGAGATCAACGCGAGCGGTGCCGGGATCTGTTTCGTCGGTTTGGGTTGCCCGCGGCAGGAGGTTTTCGCGTACGAGATGCGATCGAGAATCAACATGCCGCTGATCGCCGTCGGCGCCGCCTTTGCTTTTCACGCAGGCATGCTCTCCCAGGCGCCGCCATGGATGCAACGCAATGGGCTTGAATGGTTCTATCGCTTGATCAAAGAGCCCGGACGACTTTGGAAGCGATACCTGACGACGAATCCCGCCTATGTCGCTCGGCTGGTCGGTCAAAAGCTGCGCCTCATCCACCGAGAGCAAGACTTCGGTCGCGAGCCCAGTCAAGAGATTCTGTTCGGCTAGCCCGCGGCTTTCTTGCGATCACGACGTATCGGGGCGTACGCGTCAGCGGACGCCTGTTGGTCTTCGTCATCCACTTCGCGGCGACTAGCTCGAACCCGGCGATTTCGAGTAAGTAGGGCACGGTTGCCATGGTACGACAGGCCGAGAGCGGGAGCGTGTCCACTTTCATTTCGCCGTCCCAAGCGTCGCGGTCATAGATGCCGTCGATTGCAAGAAGCGTCCCTCCAGGCGTGAGCCAAGAAAGCCAGTTCCGAAACGCAGCCAGCGGATCATAGAGACCATTGCATAACTGTCTTGATACGATGACGTCAAAGCTAGCGGCGTCAAAATGCCTGTGATCCGACTCGGCGTCGCAGTACCCTTCGACGGCGCGCACTCCCCGTAGTTCCGGCTTCGCCCTTAGTCGGGAAATCATCGCCGGGACGGGTTCCAACGCGGTGAGCTTCACATCGGCCGCCGACAGAATGACGCGACACATCGCGCCTGTTCCAGCACCGGCGTCGAGAACGCGCATCGTTTCCACGAACTGAAATTCCGGTCGCAGGTCTTCGAGGCACGCGCGATCGTCGTCTGCGTCAAGCTTTGCGATCCAAGACTCGTAGCGGTCTACGCCGGCGGTGTCGTAGCACTCTGTAAGTCGTCGGCGGAAGGAAACCTGAGATTCTCGCCAGTTCATCGAGGGAGCCTTCGATCCATTCGGTTTTTTTAGCATCGTTCGTGAACCACTCATTTCGAGTCTACGCGATCTGGGCGTCGCCAACTCGCCGAGGCATGACCAATGATCCCGCCCGCAATTCGATGACGAAGTCCTCATTTCGCTCGATCAAAACGCAAGTGATGTTTTGTCAAAGCCAGGGCCAGCCCGTGTGAGGTGGAAAGTAGGAAGAACGGGTGCCGCGAGCGGACGTGACGGCGTCAGTCACTGCCCTCGTCAGTCACCGGGCCGGCTTCGCACAAATCTTTCAAAGCATCGAAAACCTCGGACCTCCGATGCGGGCGTGTTTCGCTTTGACGGTTTCTCCGCTAGAACTTTGAGTCGCCCAGCCCGCGCCCGCTGCAAAGGACACACATGATGTCACTGCCCTTCGAGCCGTACCAGGAAGTCCCGCGACTTCAGTCCGCTGTGACCGATGCATTCTGTGAATTGGCGCACCAGACGATTGAAGCAAACGGTGTTTTCCGCGTTTCATTGTCCGGTGGCTCGACGCCCAAACGTGTCTACGAGATGCTCCGTGATCGCGATCTGCCTTGGGGCAAGGTGCATCTTTTTTGGGGTGACGAACGCAATGTGCCGCACGATCACGATGACAGCAATTTCAAAATGGTGAAGACAGCGCTGTTGGATCACGTCGAGATCCCACCGTCGAACATTCATTGTGTTCCCGTTTCGCCGGATACACCGACCGAGGCGGCAAAGAACTACGAAACCCAGCTCCGTGCTCAGTTTGACGAAGACTTTCCCACCTGGGATTTGGTCCTTTTGGGCATGGGCGACGATGCCCACACGGCTTCCCTATTTCCGCATACGTCGGCGCTCGAAGAAGCCGAGCGATGGTTCATCGAAAACTGGGTCGAAAAATTTGATGCCTTCCGATACACGCTGACCTATCCCGCGATCGCGTCCGGTAAGAACATTTGGTTCATCATTACAGGTGCCGCCAAGCAGGCTGCGCTCCGTCAGGTACTTGCCGGCGAGACCGATCCAGGTACGTATCCATCTCAGCGGATTCGACCAACAAGGTGGTTCGTTTCAGCCGACGCTTGCTAAGGTGAAACCATGACCCTGACAGCAAAAGCATTGCCGACGATCCGGCAGCTACCCCCGAATTTGATCAATCAGATCGCCGCGGGAGAGGTCATCGAGCGGCCGGCTTCGGTGGTGAAGGAACTGCTGGAAAATAGCGTCGATGCCGGCGCGACGCGAATCGAAGTGTCGATCGTCGGTGGCGGAACCGAGTTGATCCGCATCAGCGACAACGGATGCGGAATGACCGCCGACCAGTTGCCGCTCGCGTTGGCCAGTCATGCGACCAGCAAACTGCCCACCGATGAGGACTTGTTCAACGTCGGTACCTTGGGATTTCGTGGTGAGGCGTTGGCATCGATCGGAAGTGTCTCGCAACTGACGATTCGTAGTCGCACCGCTGGTCAGGATTCCGGCAGCGAGGTTCAGGTTCGCGGCGGCGTGATCGATCCGCCTTCGCCCTGTGGCTGTCCGGTCGGAACAGTGATGGAAGTCCGCAACCTCTTTTTCAACACACCGGTACGGCACCGTTTTCTCAAAACGGCTCAGACCGAGAAGGGTCATATTGTCGAGGCGTTCACGCGGATCGCCCTGGCGAACACGCATGTCCATTTCGTGCTCAATAACAATGACAAGCCACTCTACGATCTACCGGTCACTCAGCGCTGGGCCGATCGGATTGATGCGTTCTTTGGCGGTGAGATCGCCGAAGGATTGATCCCCATCGCCAGCGACGATGCGCAGATCAATGTCAGCGGCTATGTGTGCGACCCCTCGGTCAGTCGCGGCAACTCGCGAATGCAGTACCTCTTTCTCAACGGCCGTCACATCCGCGACCGTTCGCTCCAGCACGCGCTCGGCGAAGCATACCGAGGGCTGTTGATGGTCGGTCGTCATCCGGTCTGTTTTCTGCGTTTGTCGATGCCCGCCGAGATGATCGATGTCAATGTGCACCCGACGAAACTCGAGGTGCGGTTTACCGATGGCGGTCGTGTGTACAGCCGGTTACTGCAGACGCTGCGCCATCACTTTCTTTCGACCGACATGACGCAGCGCGTGGGTCCCGCCGAGTCCGAACCGGCGGCTGCGCCGGCCGCCACACCAGCGAGCGGACTCGGGATGTCGTCACGAGCGGAGCAGTCCCATCGTCAATCGGTGATTGACTGGGCGCGTTCTGGCGAGTCGACCCAGAGAGACGACGTGTTTGTGGCACCCGCCTCGCGCGGCCAAGAGGCCGCGACACCGATCATTCCAGGACAAGGCCTTCCCGGAGCGATCCCTGAATTTCGGCCCTATCCTGGTGGCAGTCAATCAACCGTTTCCCGCGAAGAGGTCGCTCCCTGGGATACACCGACGCCGGAGACGCCTGCGGTACCCGCGGAGACCTCCGGCGCGAATCCGCTCGACGCCACGCAACCGGCTCCCAGCGTCTGCTACCTCGGCTTTCAGGTTCACAACCGCTATCTCGTCACGCAAGACGAACAAGGCATGGTCGTGATCGACCAGCATGCTTTACACGAACGAGTGCTCTACGAACGTGTCAAAGTAAAGGTGCTGCAAAGCGGTCAACGACTTGAGTCTCAAGGGTTGCTCGTTCCCGAGCCGGTCTCGTTAACACCGGCGGAGCGGACGGCCGTTTTGGACCACCAGGAAACCTTGGCTCGGATCGGACTCGAGGTTGAGGACTTCGGTGGCGACACAATCGTGATTCGCTCGTACCCCGCGATGCTCAAGAACAAGCCTCCCGCGGAGATGCTGCGAACACTGATCGAGTCGGTGCTTGGCGGCGGCAAACAGCCCGAAGCCATTGAGTTACTTGACCACCTGCTCTCGACGATTGCGTGCAAGGCGGCCGTGAAAGCCGGCGACCCGCTGACGCCCGAAGAGATTCAGGCGTTGCTGGAGCAGAAGGATCTCTACAACGACACGCACCATTGTCCGCACGGTCGCCCCACGGCGCTGTTCTTTAGCCGTGATGAACTCGACCGAATGTTTGGACGGATGGGACCACGGTCGCGGGCCAAGTGAGGACCCTCGTCCGGCTTCTTCAAACGGTGCGGCTTCTGCAAACGGTGCTGCGAACAATGCAGCCTCGGGTCTCCGGTCACGTGCTCAACATTCGACCCAGTCTTTCACCGCCGACAAGGTGAAAGTGCAGATGCGGCACTTCCTGTCCGCCATCGTCTCCGCAGTTGACGATCATCCGATAGCCTCCCGAAAGCCCTTCCTGGGCCGCGATCTTTGAAAGCGCGACCACACAGCGTCCCATCACCGCTTCGTCTTCGTCGGTCAGTTCCGCGAGCGAAACGATCTCCTTTTTGGGGATCACCAGTACGTGCACCGGTGCTTGCGGATTGATGTCTCGAAAGGCTAGGCACGACTCGTCTTCGTAAACGATGTCCGCCGGGATTTCACGGTCAATGATTTTCTTAAAGATCGATGCCATGCTCTTTCTCGCGGAGGCTTCTTGTGACATTGGGCGGCTACGTGAGGGACGCGACGTGGCAACCTACCTCAACACGAACCTTACCCCAACCACTGCTTGACGGCATCGGGTTCCGGCTGATCGGGTTGGCGGAACTTGCTGATGCGCCCCGCCGATTCATCGTAAAGCAACATGGTTGCCGCGGAGAGTTCGGCGGCGATGGGAGAATCCAGCAAGAGGGAAGAGTCCGACGCGTTGAGCCGTCCGATGACTCTTAGCTCGACATCATGCTGCGATTGCCGTGGCAACCAGCGATTGACGATCTCCGCTCCTCCGCAAACCAGGAGGCTGTAGATGTGTGCCGGGGGGCCATCTTTGAGGACTTCACGAAAAGCTTGCCCGGCGGACATTCCGCCGCCACCGTCGAGTGAAAACGTGTAGGCATCGTCGTGGCGGAAGTCGCGGAAGCGGTCCAGCGGATCGAAAACCAACACGATCGGTGGCACTCCCTCGGCTTCGTCACCGCGTTCTTTCACCAATTCCACCAGGCTCAAAATCTCCGCTTCACTGTCGCGCGGCCCGACTTCTTTCGCGTTCACACCGGCTTGTTGAAGCCAAGGTGCGAGCGATGGCGATTCACTGGCTCGGTTTCCGTTGAAATAGATCACTTCCAGTTCAGGGTTGGACCGAGCGAATCCCGAGACGACCGAACTGAGCAGGCCCGCGCGCGCCTCGACCGAAGGGATCATTAGCACGTTACGCCCGGCGTTTCGGGAAAGCTGCAAACCGATGGGCGGTCCGATTTCAACGGCCTCACCGAGCAACCCGTGCAATTCCTCATGTTGCTGCGCCGCGTCGCCCACCGCGCTCGATGCGAGCACCGGCGTCCATTGGCAGGGCCGGTTGCCCTGAAAGATCACCGGCGGAGGTAGAGTTTTCAATGTGTCTGCGTCTCGCCGGGAGACGTGCCGAAGCATGACGTCGTGGCGTTCGTTGGAGAGCCACGCGACCTGAAATGGCTGGTTGCCTTCGACCAGACCGCCCGCATCGTTGTAAATCGCTTCGCCAGGGCGATTGATCAGACGAGCAGCGGTGTTGTCGTCAGCCAGGATGAGCGCGGCATCGGATTCGCTACACTGCATCGCGATCCGAACCGCCATTTGTCCTAGCGTCGCCCGCGGCAACGAATACGCTCCCGCGAGCGATTGGCTGCTGAGGATGACATGGATCCCGAACGAACGGCCTTGGCGGACCAGACGGTCGAGCAACATTGCGCAGTCTGCGGCGACGCGGTCATCGCGAATGAACAGTTCTTGGAATTCGTCGACGACCAGCAGAATCCGAGGCATCGCCTTGCCGCTGGCGTGGCGATACTCCGAAAGTTCCTGTGCCGACACGCCACGAAACAGCTCACCGCGTTGCTGGAGCTCTTCATCCAATCGCTGCAGCACACTCCGTCCGAATTCACGCTCGCTCTCGATACCGATCACCCGTGCGTGAGGGATCGCCGCATCGGCGTAGGCTTTGAATTCGACACCCTTCTTGAAGTCGAGCAGATAGTATTCAAGTTGGTCGGGTGTGTACTGGTGCGCGCCGGAGGTGATGATCGCATGCAGCAGCGTGCTCTTTCCCGAACCCGTTTTGCCGGCGATCAAGACGTGCTGTCGAACGCCTTCGCCCAGTAGAAGCGAAACGGTTCGTTTGCCGCCTTGGCTGCCGATCGTGATTTCAATGCCGTCGTCGGTCGAGCCGTCACCACCGTCATCTGATTTCAACAGTGATTCAAGTGGGACTTCGACGCGCGCCGCTTCCACCGCAGCGCGGCCGATTCGGTTGGAAAGCTTCGCACGCAGGTCGCCCGGAACGTTTGGATCGGGAGTAAATCCCAATGTGTCGAGGCCTTCATGTTCGAGCGACCATTTTCCGGCGGCGTCGACGCTCAACTCGAGCAGTCGGTGGTCGCGTGGCAACGGTTGCTCGGCCGACCAGGTCTGGTCGCGAGAGACAACCATCAGGACGAACACGCCACACCGAATCCCGCTCTCGATCAATGCCTTTAAGTGTTTGTATCCGATGCGGGTCAGACCCTCGGGTAATCCGATGGCTGCGACGGCACGATACGGTTCAGCCATCGAACCGGCGATCCGGTTGTAGTCTTCAACACGCTGAAACTGATCCCGGAGGCTCGACTGCAACACATCTTCGGCGTGCTGGGCGATTTCACCCAAGCGGGCCTCGATCTGATTCTCGGTCGTCCACACGCGGTGACCGACGAGCGTCGGGTCGTGATCGGTCAACGACATGAAGGAGGTAAAGTTCTGGCCGCGGCCGATCGGATCGATCAAGGTCGTTTTGGTTCTGCCACCCGCGGTGCCCGACATCATTCGCCAGAGCACCTGTTGCACCAAGTTCGTTGCGGCATCCATTTGCTCCGGGGCGGCATGAATGATCAATCCACTGTGTAGATTGCGGTGCAGGGCGATCGGGATTTCTTCGGGGATTTCATCGGGCGCGAACATCGGTGCCACTTCGTGTGCGGCACGGCCCGCATCGGCCTCCGCCTCCCGAGAGACAAGTGTGTCGCACAGTGGTTCGGAGATCCGCAGTCGGCCCAGCGGAACGAATTCCATTTCGGTCGCGCCGGTGTGAGGCTGCCCAATCAGTGATTCCCAATCGGGAAACCGGTTCATTGTTGTCTGGCAGATCGCAGCGATGCGCTCGAGCCCGTCTCGAACGCCATCCCGCATGCGATCGGTCACGCGCGTTAATTCTTGCTTGCGACGATCCTGGTTCTGTTGGCGTTGTTCGTCGAGTGATTGATCGGTCTCGGTCAGTTCTTGGGTGATCGCCGCGGCGACCGAGTCCGCTTCGGCGTGCATCTCCGTGTTGACTTTCGATTTGGCGTCCAAAAACTCGCTGCTCATCGATGCCAATCGGTGATCCAGTTTCTGTTTCTCGGCTTCCTGTTCGGCGGCAAGTCTCGATTTCATTTCTGCAAGATGATCGGCTTGCCACTTTTCGGCGACCTGGATCTGCTCTTCTCGGTGGCGGACCATTTCGCCGGCCGCTTCCCGTGCGTGATCAGCGGAAACCTTTCGGCCGACCTTCGCGGATTCATTCGCCGCCATTCCGGTTCGCTCAATCAACGGATAGATGCGACGCGTCTTGGCTCTCAACGGAAACAAGAGGCCCGCGTACGTGAGCAACCCGACCACCGTGATGGAGACAACACCGGCGACCAGAACCACCCAAAAAGAGGCTGGTGATAGCAGCACGACGCCCACGACCCACGCCACCATCAGCAATGCGACGACCGCAAACAGGTAGATCGAATCGACGAGTTTGGCCACCATGCCGGCATGTAACTCGGCGACATGGTCTTGGCACTCTCGCGACAATTCTTCGATTTGACGAATCGTCCCATCGACGGAATCGGGGGCCGTCTTCAAAAGCTCTTCGTCACCCGCTTTTACCTGTGGTAGGCCGTCCAGCCGCCCGACGACAACCTCGCGAGCGGCCGTCAGTTGCTTGGAAAGCGGTGCCAGCGCCGCGGCGATCCGCTCCTGCTCCTTCTTGTTCTTCTCTCCGGGAAGGTGTTTCCGCGATTCGTAGTCTTGAACAATCGCGTCGCGACGTGATTCGAATTTGCGATGGATGGCGGCGGTTTCGTCCGCGATTCGTTTGCGAAACAGAGAAGCGAGGCGATGAATGTCCTTCCGGGTCTGGATCGTGCCGACCTCGTACTGTGCGAAGAGCTTTTCCTCTTCACTGTCCCATCGGCCGAGCATTTCGCGTCGACGAAGGCGACATCGCCGAGTGACATCGCCGCGGTCGGCAGACAGCGTCTTCTCTTCGTGTTCGCGTTCGATGGTGTGTCGCTTGAGCAACTCCTGGCGTTTTTGCTCCGAAACGCGGAAGCGTTGGATCAAGGCTTCCATCAATCGACGCTGACGCGACGGGGCGAAGAGCCCCGCGGGTGTAACGGAAGAGTCGTTCATGGTGCGGACCGAGCTGAGAGAAGAGGAGAGTGCGTTTCGCAGGCATCCGACAAAGCGTCAAGAAGCCCGCTGACTCGCACCCTTCAGTATAGCTCGTCCGATGGAATCAGTCGGTCCATTGTGTGAGCAGCATCGCCAAGCCAAGACCCCTCAGTAAACCTCTTTGGGCGCGTGGCCGTCTTCGAGCGGACCGGGGTCGTTGATTTGATGTTGCGCACGGCGAATGGTTTCGATGAATTCACCCAACGCTGCGGAGAATCGTGTCAGGCTCGGGCCCAGCGACGCCAAGTGTTCCTGTTCGAAACGCCGTGCCCGGTCGTCGCGCCAATTCTCTTTTGCCTCTCGCCAGATGTCCGCGAATTCGCTGAACTCACGACGGAAGCGGCCTTGAGCGTCGGAAAGGGGCGCGACATTGAGCGGGTCCAGCGGCATCGGATTAGGCCAATTCTCCGCGGGCGTGACGGGCGAGCGTCTCCTGATACTTTTTCTTGCCCGCTTCAACGGTGCGGCGAATGGCTTTGGAGCTTTCGTCGCTTTCCTTGCGAAGTTCTGCGATCAACTCGAGCGATTCGATTTGGAAGCTACTGATCGCGTCGACCAGCTTTTGAACTGATTCGGGATCGATGGTGCTGCCATAGCCGGCGCGAAGCGCGGCACGTTCGAGTTCACGTCCGAGATTGGCAACGTCTTCGAGACCCTTGTTGACGCCATCCTTCATCGCCTCGGTCGCCTGAGTGACTTCGTGCAGCCCGTGTTGTGACTGATAGACGGTGCCGAGGATCGTGAACACGTGCTCGTTGGTGGTGAAGAAGGTGACCGCTCGGCGATAGACACGTTCCTTCACATCGTGCGTTTGCTTCAGTTTCGTGATCAACGTTTCTCCGACGTCGTAGCCGATTTCAAGGTTCTCGGCGATGTCTTTGAGAAGCTGAAACGTCTTGTCTTCACTTTCGTATTTGTGCCGTGCTTCGTCTCGGGCGAGTTCAAGTTGGCTTTTTCCGCCCTCATCGACACCGGCGTAATTGTCGAGCGCATCTTGAGCCGTCGAGAGCCCCACTTTTGCGGCTTCCAATGTCGGGCCATGCGCGTCGAGTAGCTCGCGGGCCAGAACTTCGGCTTCCTTCAACGCAAAGCGAAAATCGATGTAGGCATCCATGATCAGCTCCTCGCTCTTGAGGGCTTGCTTGGTGTCTTTTGCGACATCACCGTAGATTTCGACGATCTTCTCGAATCGATCATTAGGCGTGCCGCGACGAATCTTCATCCACCAGTTCGAGATCTTTTCGGTGCCGCTGATCTTGCCATCATCGAGTTGAGCGATCAGACGTTTGCTGTCTTCGCGAACGGAATCAAATTCCTCGGTGATCTGCATGTATCGGTTTCCGACGTTGATCGATTCGACGTTTTCACGAACCAACGCGTTGAAGGCTCCCATGTGTTGGATGACATCGGCGATCGCCAGCACCTTGGCTTCGTCGATGTGACGAACACTTTCGAGCAGACTGACCAACTCCTGGGGGGCGGCGTTCTTGCTATCGACGCCAAACTTTTTCAGCACACCGATCGCATTGTTGAGATACTCCCGCATCTTGCTCGTGTCGCGGGGCTGAGATTTTTGTTCAGGGGGGGCGGTCGCTTGAGCTTGCTCAGACATGGGTACCACAGATTAGATGCGGGGCGATTTCGAAGTTCATTTGCTTCAGCCCTCAAGGTAGCGCACCGGACCGATCCACGCAATCAACGAACCCGCGAACCAACCCGTCTTTTACCGCGTCAACTCCACGACAGTCGGTGGCCTCGGCAGCATCCTGGCCGGTTTCGACCGACCGGGCTAAGGTATTCGAAGGAGTTTCCGAGCGCCCGATTCAAGCCTCGGTCTCGCCATTGACGGTAGCGGCCCGATCCGCCCACACGAACCCTTCGGCAACCCGATCGCGACATGAGTCAAATGAGATGAGCCAAGCGCAGGCGACACAGATTCAAGTGCCGGGGGAAAGTCTGACGCTGGAAGAGACTTTGCGGGTGATGGATGTCGCGCGCGAACTGCGCGATCAACGACAACAGGCCGAGGAGATGTTTCGTCGCGACGACATCCGGGCCAACCTCCGCGACAAACTGCTTCGCACAGCACGGATGTCGGGGGATGATGTGACCGAGGCCGAAATCGACGCCGCCATCGCGCAGTACATGGAAACGCTGCATCGGTACGAGGATCCGGAATCCGGGTTCTCCAGTTTCTTGGCGCATTGTTGGATTTGGCGGGAGCGAATCCTGTACTCGATGGCCGGCTTGGCCGCCGCCGGCGGTCTCTGGTACTTCTTCGGCTGATCCACCCAAGGCCTCGCAGCGCGATGACGATTATCGGCACCAACATGCACCGCCAGTTGCTTGACGGCTACAAGCAGGCTCAGCATGCGCTCGACCAAGCGCGGATCGGGATCAATGTGATCGAGGCTCGCCGCGGTGAGTTGGACGAAGACCGTAGTCGAGCGCTCTTGGATCTGGCGAAACACTACCTACCAGATCTCTCGAACGAGTCGATCGAAAAATCATGGATCGAAGTCCGAGGCAGAGTCTCGCGGATCTTGCTTCGTCGAGACGAGGAACGCGAGCAGTTGGAAGACTCCTGCGGGGGTGCTGGCGACAAGTTGCATCTACTGGAAGATCGCCTGTTCGAGGTCAACGAGTCGCTCGACGAAACGCAGGGCGAGCAGGACCGACTTTCAAAGCTCGCCGAATCAAAATTGACCAGCGATGAGACCTTCGTGCAGCTCTCGTCGCAAGCGGCGAAGGCGGAAGCGGCGCTCGAACGTGCCGAGTCGAACCTTGATGAGATCGAGCAGGACGCCGCGAAGAAGTTGCCTGCTTACCGAAAGAGCTCACTGTTTACGTACCTGCGAGATCGCAACTTCGGAACCGGCCAGTATCCGAAAAGAGGCATCACCCGTCGCATGGATCGATGGGTCGCCAAACTCATTGGCTATCGCAAAGCCAAGCAGAGTTATGACTTTCTCAGCGGCACTCCCGACCGAATGCGGAAGATCATTGCCTCCGATCGCGAATCGCTTTACACCGTGATGGACGAACTCGAAGGCCGACGTGACGCCATTGCAAAGGAAACAGGGCTCACCGAGGCCATCACCGCCTGCGAACAACTGGTCAACCAACGTGACGGTTTGCTCGACGAATTGCACGTCGCACAGCAGGAGGTCGATAAACTCGAAGCGGAGTTGACCGACTTGGAAGATCCGCATGGAAGATATTATCAGGAAGCCGTCGCCGCGTTTCGCGACATGCTTGCGGAGTTTCGTACCGAGGAACTGGAACGTCGCGCCGGGAAGACCGCCTCGCTCTCGGATGATCAAATCGTCGCCAAAATTGTTGGCGTCGATGAGAGCCTCGATGACTTAGAGACCGACACCCGTCGACACCACGACGACCTGATGGATCGTCAGGAAGCGATCAATTCGCTCGGCCAAATGATTCAACGATTTCGCGCCGCTAAGTTTGACTCCGCACGATCCGAATTCCTTCCAAGCGTGGACGTCATCGGTTCGATCGGTCGCGCACGTTCATCGCACGATATCGAAGAACTCTGGCATCAACTGCGAAAGGCTCAGCGTTGGGCACCGTCGCTCGGTGACAAGGTCGCGTCCGTCGCCGCGCATCCGGCGACGCAGCTCTTGGTCAGCGCCATGGCTCAGGCCGCCGGCGCCGCGATGAGCAATCACGCTCGCCGCGCCGGACGGCGACGCTATCGTCAGGACCGTTTTCCAAAAATCTTTGACAGCAGCAGCGACCACCGCCGCAAACGATGGTGATGAAGTACCCACTCTCCACATTCGGACGCCGACTGGCGACGCAATCCGGTATCGGTGAATTGATGCAAGACTTGGGCGATGCGCTTGCGTCAGGCGATCCGTCGACGTGCATGCTCGGCGGCGGGCAGCCATCGCATCTCCCGGAAGTCGACGCCATCTGGAGGCAACGTCTCGGTGAGATCGCCGCGGATCAAGACGCGGTCGCTGCGGCGCTGGGCGATTACCAGCCGCCCGGCGGCGATTTCGCCTTCCGATCCGCGATCGCGGCGTTTTTTCGCCGCCACTTTGGGTGGCCCATCGAAGCGGAGAACGTGGGGGTCACACTCGGCGGTCAAACCGCATTTTTCATGTTGTTCAATGCCCTTGCGGGTCGTTTCGATGACGGCTCCTCGCGGCAAGTATTGCTGCCTCTCGTGCCGGAGTACATCGGCTACGGCGATCAGTCGACAAGCGATCCGATGTTCCGGGGCATCAAGCCGCTGATCCATGAAACCGGCCCACATGAATTCAAGTATGCGATCGATTTCGACGCCATCGAAATGGATCCGCGAGTCGCTGCGATTTGCGTTTCCCGCCCGACGAATCCTTCGGCGAATGTCATCACCGATGACGAACTCGAGCGATTGGCTCGTCTCGCCAACGATCACGAAGTCCCATTGATCGTCGACAACGCCTACGGAAATCCGTTTCCAGGCGTGATCTTCACCGAGACTCGGCCCATCTGGCGACCAGGCATGATCCTCACCTACAGCCTTTCCAAGCTTGGGCTTCCGGGAACGCGTACCGGTATACTGATCGCCGACGAAGAAGTCATCACGGCGATCTCGGGTATGAACGCCATCGCGGCGCTGGCCAATAACAACATCGGCCAAGTGGTCGTCAAACCACTGATTGAGAACGATGAATTACTTCGCTTGAGCCGTGAAGTCATTCGACCGTTCTATGTCCAACGCTCGGCCCAGGCCCGCGACTGGATCGGTGAACTCTTCGACGATTCGATTCCCTATCGTGTTCACAAGAGCGAGGGTGCGTTCTTCTTTTGGCTGTGGCTGGAAGACCTTCCCATCTCCTCACGAGAACTCTACGAACGGCTCAAAGCCCGCGGATGTCTCGTCGTTTCCGGTCATTACTTTTTTTATGGACTCGGTGAAACGAATTGGAAACATCGCGACGAGTGTTTGCGAATCAGTTTCACCGCATCCGAGGACGTGCTCCGTCGGGGGCTGGAGATCTT
>JBCBLJ010001144.1:0-1933 GCA_038520195.1 Planctomycetota bacterium | reverse complement strand
CTGTACGTTCGCGATTTTCCGATCACATCGCGCGACGATCAGCGAAACGCGATCCTGGGAATGCTGACCGCCGAGTTCGGCGTCTTGGCGATGGGCAACGCTCAAGAGTGGACCGGCCCATTGATCGACTTGCGACAGGCCGATCCGAACGTCGATCGGGCGATGGGTGTGCTGCTCGGATTTTTGCAGGTTCAAGATGCGGTCCTTCGGTGCTCCACCGACCCCGAGCAAGGCGCGTTATTGAAGCTGATCGGCGGTGCGGTCGCATCCATTGTCCAGGCCCAGCACGACGCCGCGCCTGATCAGCAACCCAAGACGGCCGCGTACGTGCAGGGTCGGATTGACGAGATCACCGGCGGGTCGAAGTTCCCCGGTGTCGACGCGGCGGCGATCGCGGACGCACGTCAAACGCATGCGGACGCGTTAGCCGAGACGGCGAGGGTGGATGAGATTCAGGCTTTGCAGGCCGAAATTGAGAACGACCACATCAACGCAGCGATCGCGGATGGTGTCTCCACCGCGGCGGATGTTCGGGCCGCGATCAAAGCGGGGCTCTGATGGCGGCGATTAGCGATCCCGGCGTGACGTGGCGACTCCGAAGTGGTGGCGATGACACCAACGGCGGCGGCTACCTCGAGCTTGGCGGTGCGGACTATTCCGATCAGGACGCGGCACGCGAGTCGCGGACGGATTGGGCAACGGCCGACGGCACGACGACGACGATTACGTCGGCGGTCGGAGGCCTATCGAGTGACCTCGTCGGCAACGTGCTGAGGATCTCGGCCGGATCGAATTTTGCGCCGGGCTACTACCTGATCAACTCCGTTCCGGATGCCAACTCGCTTGTCCTGGATAGAGCACCTGCGACGGACATTGGGAGCGGTGGCGTTGGAAAGATCGGTGGCTCGTTTTCGGATTATCGAATCGCACTTTCTGGAAATGCAGCGATCACATCCCCGCTTGCCAACGGTCATCGAGTTCTGTTTCGTGGATCGGGGACAGATTCACCGACCAACGCGGATTTTGTCTTCAGCACGTTTGGCACATTCGCAACCTCAGGCGTACTCGCGCAAGCTGCCGAGCCAGTCGAAATCGGTTCCTACAACGGGCGAGCCTTGTTGGAACGCAGCTCGGGAACGCTAGTCATACACAACAACCGGAATTGCCGTATCCATGGGCTCTCGTTTCGGTCCACCGGAATCACCCACGCAGTCAATGGGATGGTCTCTGGGATTGGAAATGCGCAGATCGCCGATTGCGTCTTCGACGCCAATGGGTTTGATGTTGCTGGGGTCAACGCGGTCAACTCAGTGACGGGATGCCGATTTATCAACTCGGGCGGATCACCGGGCGCACTTAGAGCCGCCATTGCCGGGACGCACGTGGCGGCTTGTGGAAATCGTATCGAGGGATGGCCCGGTCTCGGGATCAAAACGACGGGCATCGCGGCGTTGAGTAACAACCTGATCACTGGTTGCGGCGGAGCCGGCATCGAGATGCGACCGAACTCCAACAACTTCTCGAGCGCGTTCTACAACACGATTGTCGACTGCCCGGTCGGAGTCTTGCTACCGATTGATGGGCTGTCGAACGCCACGCTGATCGACAACTTGATCAGCGATTGCGCTACGGCTATCGAGGCGCAATACAACGATGGGACGGTCGACGTCGCGGAGGCCATCTTGCGAGCGATGTCGATCTCGCGGAACGCTTTCCACGCCAACGGAACGAACTATTCGGTGGCGGTCTCTCCGCCGGGTGACATCCAACTGTCCGCGATCCCATACGTCGATCCTGGGAGCGGCAACTACGCGCTCAACGATGTTGCGGGTGGCGGCGGTGAGCTGCGTGCAGCCGGCGGAGCAAACGCATACGGCGCGACTCAGTCGTTTCGAGACATCGGCGCGATCCAATCGCAAGCAAGTGGCGGCGG